>JAYYCN010000165.1:0-2518 GCA_036161795.1 Bacteroidota bacterium | reverse complement strand
TTTCTACAGCACCATTGGTACCAAAGTAACCGTCATTGAATTCATGGATACCATTCTTCCAGTTGAAGATGCTGATGTAAGTAAAGCCATGATGATGAACTACAAAAAGAGGGGTATCGAAATCATGACTAACTCCAGCGTGGAGAAAGTAGAATCCAAAGGCGGAAAATCGACAGTTACGATAAAAACAAAAAAAGGTACCGAAACCAAGGAATGTGATCTTGTTCTAAGTGCGGCGGGTGTTCAAACCAACCTTGAAAACCTAGGTCTTGAGGAAATGGGAATAAAGCATGACAAAGGGAAAATTGTGGTAGACGATTTCTACAAAACCACTGCTCCTGATGTTTATGCAATCGGTGACATCGTTCCTGACCCTGCCCTAGCACACGTGGCTTCTGCAGAAGGAATCATATGTGTTGAGGCGATTTGTGGTCATCATCCACAGGCCTTGAACTATGGTAATATCCCAGGTTGCACTTACACCCATCCCGAAGTGGCTTCTGTAGGATTAACAGAAGAACAAGCCAAGGAAAAAGGTTACGAACTTAGAGTTGGTAAATTCCCATTCTCCGCTAGTGGTAAAGCAAGTGCTAGCGGGCACAAGGATGGATTTGTGAAGGTGATATTTGATAAGAAATATGGAGAATGGCTCGGTTGCCATATGATAGGTGAAGGTGTCACCGATATGATTGCTGAAGCTGTAGTAGCAAGAAATTTAGAAACTACTGGCATGGAAGTATTAAAATCAGTTCATCCACACCCAACTATGAGTGAAGCCGTAATGGAAGCGGTAGCCCAAGCATATGAAGAATGTATCCACTTATAACTTGAGTTTATCAAATGAAAAAAAATCGGGAACGCCATTACGTTCCCGATTTTTTTTATGCTGAAGTAAATACAAAATGAATTTATTTACATTCTTATGACATTTTCTTATTGTTATCATCGTTGACCAGAAAAACGATAATCATTACCTATTCAGAGCCTTATTGTAAAAAGACTACACGGTTGATAAAATATTTGATTATTGACTTCTTGTTGTAAATACAAATTCTCAAACTTCTCATTAGTATTGGATAAATATTAAAATATTATGAAAAAACTATTACTATCTATTTTATCCTTGACCGCGTTAGGGCTCATGGCCCAGATGAACGTAACAGGAACTTGGCTTTTCAAACCCACAGAAGAAGCGATGGCAGTAGGCCCGTCAAAAGGCGATTATTCCTGGTGGAATGTTCCAGCCGCAGAGATAACTGGCGCACGTGCTTGCCAGTTTGATGATGAATTTGTTTTATCAGCCGATGGAACATTCAAAAATGTTTTTGGAGAGGAAACTTTCATAGAAGGATGGCAGGGTTCTGAGGGTTGTGGTGCACCTGTTGCTCCATTCGATGGATCAGCAGATGCTACTTGGTCTTTAGATGAGAAAGCAAGAACATTAACCATACACGGAAAAGGCGCTTTCATGGGAATACCCAAAGCTACCAATATGAAGGAACTTACATCCGTGGACGGTGCTCCAGATAGCATCACATACATGGTAAGTATGAACGCGGATACTTTGATCCTTGAGATCCAAGTGAATGATGAAGGAGCACACTGGAAGTTTGAATTTGTTAAAGCAGCTGATGGCAGTATGTCAAATGATGCGATGAAGAATGAATCACTTAAAGTATATCCAAATCCTGTGAATGATATGGTTTTTGTTGCCGGAGTTAACGCAAAGAGTGTAATTAATATCCGTGATTTCTCTGGTAAAGTGATTAACAGCATCAACGGTTTAGATGCTTTGAGCGGAATTAACGTATCCAATCTAAAAACTGGAGCATACCTTATCGAAATGACGAATAACAACAATGTACAAACGGCTAAGTTCATCAAGAACTAAGCATAAGCATTTCTCATAATTCACAGAAAAGGTCGCTTTTGGCGGCCTTTTCTGTTTTTCAATCCATCTCATATCCAACCCATATCTCAAAGAGGTATATTTGTTTGTGCCTGTAACTGGATTCACATTCAACCCGTTAGGAGAAAATACCTACATCGTTCACGATGCTGAAAGTAATGATGCCATCATCATTGATGCGGGCATGTATAATTCTCAGGAATGCCAATCTATCCAATCATTCTTTGAAGAACACAGCTTGAAATTAAATGCTATTTGGGGCACCCATGCTCATATTGATCACATCTTCGGAAACTGGTGGATAAAGGAGAAATATCAAATTCCTTACTACCTACATAAAGACGACATTAAGATGATCGAGCGCAGTGAAACCATGGCAGCATTATGGAATTTGAATTACACGCCCTCTCCCCTTCCAGATAAATACTTTAATCACAATGATCAATTAACCATTGGAAGTCTATCCATCGAAGTACGATTCGTACCTGGTCACGCACCTGGACATGTCATATTTTATTGTCCTGAGGAACAATGGGCCGTGGTGGGTGATACCATCTTTCAAAGTAGTATTGGGCGCACAGACTTACCAGGTGGAAATCACGAATTACT
>JAYYCN010000164.1:0-2833 GCA_036161795.1 Bacteroidota bacterium | reverse complement strand
TTGAGGCAGCAACGGTAATTATCACCTTCATTACATTCGGCAAGTGGTTAGAGGAAAGGGCTAAATACAGCACGGGAACAGCCATTAAAAAACTGATGGGACTTCAACCTCAGGAAGTATTCCTTCTTGGTAAAGAAGGACAGGAAACGAATATTCCCATCAATGAAGTGAAAGTTGGAGATTTACTGAGCGTCAAACCTGGAGGGATGGTACCGGTAGACGGAATTATCAAGGATGGTGCATCCTTCGTGGATGAGAGCTCCATAACGGGTGAGCCAATTCCGGTTGAGAAAAAACCAGGAGATCAGGTATATTCTGGAACCACCAATCAGAGAGGACAGTTTGCGCTAATAGCACAAAAAGTAGGTTCTGAGACCTTGCTTTCAAAAATTATACAAACCGTCAAGGTGGCACAAGGCAGTAAGGCGCCGGTACAACGATTGGTAGATAGAATCGCCGCGGTATTTGTCCCATCGGTGTTACTAATATCAATATTGACCTTTTGTCTCTGGTATTTCTTAGGATCTGAGGACGTATTCTCACATGCCTTGATTAATGCCATCAGCGTATTGGTAATTGCTTGTCCTTGTGCTTTAGGTCTTGCTACGCCCACTGCATTGATGGTTGGTCTGGGTAGAGGTGCTGAAAATCAAATCCTTATTAAGGATGCGGTGAGTTTAGAAACAGCGCATAAAATAGATACGGTAATTTTAGATAAGACCGGTACGGTTACCGTTGGCGAGCCGGTATTAACGGGTTACCACGTTTTTCAACAAGCGGATCATGTCTTACCATTTGTTCTTGGGCTTGAGAAAAAATCTGAACATCCCGTGGCACAGGCCTTGGTACGAGGTTTAGAAGAGAAGGAAATAATTACTTCTGATGTCCCACAGTTTAAGAGTGAAACAGGAAAGGGCGTATCGGGGGTTTGTGAATACGGCTTACTCAGATTGGGAAATAAACGCTATCTTGAGGATAATAATATTATCGTTCCTGACGAGGTCATTTCATGGGTCAAAGAAAACGATCAAGCAGGTTCATCATTTATTTTTGCCGCGTTAGACAAAACTTGTCAAGGTGTATTTAAAATTTCAGATGAGGTGAAATCAACATCCTTCAAAGCCATCAATGATCTTCAGAAAATGGGAATTAATGTGTTGATGCTTTCGGGGGATGAACAACATACGGTGGAGTATATTGCACGTGAGGTTGGAATCACAACCTATAAAGGCGGATGTTTGCCAAGTGAGAAAGCGGACTTTGTTAAAGATTTAAAACAAGAGGGGAAAACCGTTGCGATGGTGGGCGATGGAGTGAACGATTCGGAGGCCTTGGCTCTTGCAGACATTAGTATTGCGATGGGGAAAGGTTCTGATATTGCGATGGATGTGGCACAAATGACCCTGATTTATTCAGATTTAACATCAATTCCGAAGGCACTGAAACTATCCAAGAAAACGGTGGGTGGTATCAAACAGAATTTATTTTGGGCGTTTATATATAACGTATTGGGCATTCCCATTGCAGCGGGGGTATTGTATCCATTTATAGGGTTTACCTTGGATCCAATGATTGCGGGCGCGGCAATGGCATTTAGTTCGGTTTCTGTGGTGGCCAATAGTTTACGATTGAAGTGGGTAAAGCTGTAACTTAAATTTACGTTAAAAGGACTTAAATTCATAAAACAACCTACGAGTTGATAAAATCAGATTTTAATTGTATCAACACAGGTGAGATTGAGACAAAAAAAAAGGATTAATCAAAATGTATTTTGTGGATTAATCCTAGGTTCTGAGCGTTAATTTTGTCACATGTCCGAAGCGAAATTTAAAACTACAATACAGTGCAACGGTTGCTTATCAAAATTAACACCCAAGCTTAATGAAATTCTTGAGAAACAAAGCTGGTCAGTTGATCTAGAATCCGATGACCGTATCCTAACCGTGAATGATGATAATGTTTCTCTTGATGTGGTAGTTAGCGCCGTAAAAAGCGTGGGATTTGAGATTGAAGAGCTGTCTTAGTCTACTCGAAAAATGATAATTCTATAGGGATCTTTTTGATCCCTTTTTCTTTTTGTACCAAGCTATCTTGGGGGAATTCAAAAATGACAGGGGTCATACCTGCTTTTCGCACCTTGTCAATATCTGATTCTGAAGGGAAAAAAGGGTAGGCGGTAGCATCCGTATAAAACATACATTCAATGTGGCTTCTTTTTCTGGCATTGAAAACCACCATATCTGATGTGAGATTCAATCGCTTTAAGGTTTTTCTATTGTTTGACATGCCTACCCGATAATGAGCTTGATTCTCGTTTAGAAAAGCATTATTGAATAGGTCAAAACGAATATTCGTTAGAATCAGCAAAATGCTCAGACCGATTATAAGTTTCTTTTGACGTCGTTGAATCTGAAGGCCAACGAGTAATAAAATAGGTAATAAGAGAATCAAGGTGAAACTCGGCATCTTGGTGGCAGAAAATGCAAAGAACGTTTCGATTACAATCAGACTTATGGCAAGATAGTTACCTTGGTAAATAGCGATCAATAAGATGATGGAGCCTAGGACGCTAACGCCCCATCCATATATAGAGGGCGCTTGAAATAGATGATAATACCATTCGCCCCTATGACCTTCGATAGCCTCGGTGAAATGTCGGGTATTATAATCCCATTCTTGGGAAAAAGCTTCTGGATATTGTGACCATGCAAACAATTGCCAAGGCATTACAATGACACATACGATACCCAAATATATAAGAAGGTCTTTAGGTCGAAGTCGGGCTCGATATTCAAAATCAAAGACAATTCGAGCCATCCAAAAACCCAATGGC
>JAYYCN010000163.1:0-4039 GCA_036161795.1 Bacteroidota bacterium | reverse complement strand
CATCGGTCTAGGCTTTGTTTTTTGCCGTACAACAAACTCAAAAAAACAAGCAAAATACCCCTATGTCATCTCGCCATGAACCCGTGCAGAAGTCAAAATCTATGGTACGATTCCCATTTCCATCTACCAAAAAGCCTTCCTTATCGGTGGTGCATTCCATAATCACCTGATTTGGCCACCGATTCACACAGATGTCCACTTCCAAGTCTCGAAGACCAATATCCCGGGCAAAATCAACAATGAAATCATCAGCATCGTCTGGAATATGTAGTGAGGTTAACCTAAGATTACTAATTCTTCCATTAAAGCGATGGCCCCAAAAACCACAACCGCCTGACTTGAATCGTGCTCCTTCAGCAACTAAATCAGTAGAATCATAATTAAATGTATCGGGTGCTAAAAAAGGAATACTATATCCCAAACCTTCTATATGGCGGCTATAAATATTGGAACTATCGTCGTCTGGAAAGGTGTCAGGTAAATCCGATACAGGCAATGAACTTTTGTTAATATAGACACGGTTGGGTGAATTTATTTCGTCTCCCACCAACCAATTTCGTTTCTGAGCCAAAAAGTCATGGTTTCCAAATACTTCTACCGTATTCCACGGTGTAAAGTAAATATGGGCTGTTTCTAAGTATTGCGAACTTAGCTCGGTGATACCACTATCATTGGTTATAAAGCGAATTTCCTTCTGATAATAAGGAAGGTTGGTAGTATCATAATCAAATGTAAAATCCAATGTTATTGAGTTTCCTTCGGCAATAGCGATATAATTACTTGAACTCCCACCAGGTGGTGTACTTGGTGGTAAAAGTGTAAGGTGAGAGCCACTTTCTGCCGAAATATCGGTGCAAAAATTGATGTCGGCCAATGCCGTAACTTTAAGTTGTACCACTACGGTACCGTCTAGAGAAAGGTCTTCATGTGACACTACTTCTGCCTCAAACATGGGGTGCATCACTTCTTCTGTGCATTGAGCATTTGAGAAGTAAGAAAATGCCACTAGAATAAGACTGAGGGTTAATTTTTTCATAATTATTATTGATTTATTTTATACGATTTAAGTTGCCAAATGTCTCCGTCTTTGAATTCGAATCTAATAAGGCCTACATCTTTTGCCATGTATAGATTCATAATTCGCTTGTCATAATTTAACTGTTGATTTTTGTCTCTAGATAGATGTAGACACTTAAAGTTGCCTGCTGTTGTATTTAAATCAGTATCAGTATCAAAAACTTCAATATAGTTGCTTTTATCACCTAAACTAAAAGGTAATGTTAGAAAGTGCCCTAGACCTGCTGTAGCATCATTTGCACCAGAATGTACAACAGTCCATATATTCCCCATAGGGTAAATTCCAAATGCTTCGTGCGATTCCACTCCTGAAGAATATTTTGGAAAATAATCCACATTCGAATGGTGTAAAAAAGTATTGTAAGAGTATTGACAGACATCTGAACCATCGGTACATTTATTATCTGAGTAGTTAGAATCCACACTAAACATTCTTAGTGTATCGACGATATTAGAGTCTAACAATTCGTACTCCCACCAACTGCCTGTGGGTTGTAGAAAATAGTCTCTGGCATCTTGCGGTGCTTTTTTAATTTCTTCGCAATTGACTAAACAACTGTCTTCATCGGGGCCGCAACTGCTAAGGTAGAAGGTCAGTCCCAGTATGCTTAATATTAGTGGTAGGGTCTTTTTCATTTTTGTTTGTTAATTGTGGTGGTAATTTATTAGTTCCCAGATTTGATTTAAACCTATTTCATATTTTATTAATCCAGTATTTTTAGAAAAACTCATATACTGAATTCTATATGGCTTGGTTGACAATGTTGGACGAGAAGAGGTAACACACTTAAATTCTCCTGCTGGTACGGTAACTATTTCGGCGGTATCTTTTAAGTATCTGTCAACTTCATAGTATTGATTTTTTTCAAATGGGAATGCTAAAAAATAGTTAAAACTTCCTGAGCCTCCACTTCCAGATACATGCTCAACATCCCACTGATCTCTACTTTTCGAGTAAGTAATATAATATCTTTCGTTGCTCACTCCACTACCTGTAAGAGGGAATTTATCCAGGTTGGAATGTCCATAGCTAATCCGGTATCTCATTTCACAAGGGCGTATTCCATAGTTGCAGCCTGCTTTTTGTTCGAAAAACTCGCTATCCATACCTACAAAACTCAATGTATCTAAGGTATCCGTTCCTTTCAGTTGGTAGACCCAATAACTGCCTTTATTAAATACAAAATAGTCCAGTAAGTTTTTGGGGGCCGCATTCACACTGTCGCAGACCACTCTACAATCCATTCCCTCATCGGGGCCGCAACTGCTAAGGTAGAAGGTCAGTCCCAGTATGCTTAATATTAGTGGTAGGGTCTTTTTCATTTGTATTGTTTTTTAGTTGTGGTGGTAATTTATTAGTTCCCAAGTACCTTTACCTTTAGATAATTGATATCTTATAAGTCCAATGTTTTTACTAAAAAATAATTCTTCATAAAAACCTTCATAATCCGGTTTGGGTATCATTTCAGTTATAATACAGTCAAACGTACCTGCAGGCACGGTTACTGACCTATTGGTATCGGTTAGAAACCGATAGGTTGTAAACTGCTGATTAATTACAAAAGGATATGCTAAAAAGAATCCGACTACCCCACCACCCTTTGTTCCAGATACATGCTCAACATCCCACTGATCTCTACTTTTCGAGTAAGTAATATAATAACCCTCATTACTTGAGTTGTTTTTTGTATTTCCCGGTGGAAATTTATCTAGATTAGAGTGGTTGAAACCCATACTATATCTCATTTCACAAGGGCGTATTCCATAGTTGCAGCCTGCTTTTTGTTCGAAAAACTCGCTATCCATACCTGCAAAACTCAATGTATCTAAGGTATCTGTTCCTTTCAGTTGGTAGACCCAATAACTGCCTTCATTAAATACAAAATAGTCCAGTAAGTTTTGGGGTGCCGCATTCACACTGTCGCAGACCACTCAACAATCCATTCCCTCATCGGGGCCGCAACTGCTAAGGTAGAAGGTCAGTCCCAGTATGCTTAATATTAGTGGTAGGGTCTTTTTCATTTTTTTATTGTTTGATTGAATACTTGACAAGCTGCCAGGTTTTACCCTGCGGCGGAATAAACTTGGTTATGCCAATATGCGGAGATATCCATAATTCAGCCCACCCCTTCGTATGAATGCTTCTATGATAATTACCATTTAATAGTATCGCGTTGGTGTCAACAACTTCAAAGTTAGACCCATTTTTACCCATTAAATACGGATACGTAAGGAAATAACTCCAAGTAAGGTCTATGCGTTGAGAGGCAGCATAAACACTGAAAAAATCAAAGTCTTGAGCTAAGATTGAATAATTTTGATATCTCTTATCGGGTTCTGTACCTTCATTGAATAAACCTTCAAACGAGTGTAAAAAGAAAACTCCAATTTGTTCTTCTGCAAAAGGAAACTTCTGAGGATTGTAATAAATATTGCGATCGACCCCCACAACTCGAACCGTATCAAAAATGTCCTTAGTCGTATCTTGCATTTGGTAAACCCACCAACTGCTATCCTTGAAATAAACCAAGTCCAACAATTCTTGGGGAGCCAATGCCGTATCATTAGGCGGTGGCCAGCCTCCAGGTGGTGGACAATCTACACAACCGGGAGTCTCATCATCGCAGCCTGTGGTAACAACGGAAATTGAAAACACTATGGTAAAGCATAATATTAAATTGGCAAATTTTCTCATAATACTCCAAAGATATGAGGTTTACTATCCCTTAAACGTAGCATTTCTGTTAAATTTTATTTGGTTTGACAAAAAATGCCATTGCACATAAAAAAGTACTTGTAGAACAAAACTTATGAACCAAGGCAAAAGGTCGGTGATTAGTCGCCGGCCTTTTTTTATCCCCTCACCAAAACGTAGGTGAGGTATGCCGCGTAGAAGAGCAAAAATTTGATGCCATTCCATCGGTCTAGGCTTTGTTTTTTGCCGTACAACAAACTCAAAAAA
>JAYYCN010000162.1:0-4722 GCA_036161795.1 Bacteroidota bacterium | reverse complement strand
AGTGAAACGGATGCCCGCTTATGTTGGGAGCGTCATGCCACATCAAAAATTCAAAAAGCCGAAGATTTATTCTCCTTAAATACCTACGGTTTTAGAGGGGAAGCACTCGCTTCCATTGCCGCTGTGGCTCAAGTGGAAATGAAAACCAGACGTAAGGATGAGGATGTTGCCATTCTCATTAAAATGGAGGCTAGCGAATGCATTGAACAAAGTGTTGTTGCCGCTCCTATTGGAACCTCTATTGCGGTAAAGAATCTATTCTATAATATCCCGGCGCGCCGTAATTTTTTAAAGTCCATCACGATAGAGACCAAACACATTTATGAAGAATTTCAAAGACAAGCTTTGGCAAATCCCAAAGTCTCCTTTGAACTCTATAATCAAGGACAAGAAGTATTTAAGTTCAAGATACGGCCTCTGAAAGATCGCGTTGCCGACGTATTGGGTAGAAAGAAAACACAGGATTTGATTTCTATACAAGAAGAAACAGAGATCATTCAGATAAATGGTTTTGTGGGAGACCCTAAGATAGCGCGACGCACTAGGGGAGACCAATATTTGTTCGTCAATGACCGTTTCATCAAAAGCCCATATTTCAACCATGCCATCAATCAAACATTTGAAGGACTCATGGATAAAGAAGCATTTCCAACCTATGTTTTATATTTCTACGTTGATGCTTCAAAAGTGGATGTAAACGTTCATCCTACAAAGACCGAGGTAAAATTCGAGGATGAGAGGCACATGTATAACATCATTAAAGCAGCCGTAAAAAAAGGAATTAATCAAAACTTAGTGCCTGGCTCTGATGATTTTTTACTGGATTCGAGTTTGGTAAACCAAAAACCGCCGATGACTGAAAACATCAATTGGAATGATTTTCAAACCAACGCCAATAATCAATCCTCTTACAACCCATTTAACGCAAAAAATTTTTTATCTTCAAACGCTTATAAACCCCAAGATTGGGAAAAAATCTTAGGACCTACGTCCTCCAATATACCTACTTCTTTTCAACAAGATCGAATCAACAACGAATTGCCATTGAGTCAACAGACGGATGATTTGACTGTTGGAAATGGATTCTGTTTTGGTCAAGGATATTACGCCTGCACGATTGAAGGTAAACTAAACCTATTTGATATCCGAAGAATGATTCGACATATTCATTTTCATCAATATCTCAGTCAATTGGAAAAACAAAAAGGTGTTTCACAGCAGTTGCTATTTCCTAAAACGGTGGAATTAGGCCCTTCAACTTCTGCGGTTTTGAGCGAGCTAATTGATGAATTCAAATTCTTAGGGTTCGACTTGGGTCATTTTGGAGGCAATTCTGTTATTGTGAATGGCGTGCCACCTCAACTATTATCTGGTGATGAACAAGCCATCATTGAGAAAATCATTGAGGATTATGAAAACACATCCGGTGAAATGAAACTGAAAAAGAATGTAAGCCTAGCGAGAAGTTTGTCCAACCATAGCACTCGAAATATAGAGATACCAAACAAAACAGAAGAGCTTCAGCATTTAATCGCAGAACTATATATGTTAGAATCTCCTCAGTTTGATCACAATGGTAAACAAATATTCATTACTCTCGGCCCGGATAGTATCTTTGAATTTTTTAACCCTAAATCAAAGACATGAACATTCAACTCCCACCTGGACTCAAGAATATATTAATCATCATGGTATTGGGAGCAATGGCACAAACGGCTCTTCCTAGAATAGGAATTTACCCTGACCAGTGGTATTTATATTATCCAGATTCAGAAAATTTCAAAATTTGGCAATTGATTACACATATTTTTTGTCATGGAGGCCTTGGTCATATCTTGTTCAACGGTATCGCCTTGTTTTCATTTGGAATGGTAGTTGAACACCGTTTGGGAACATCTCTTTTTCTAAAGCTATTTTTCATCAGCGGGTTGGGAGCTGTTCTCATCCACTTTGCGTGGATGGCAAATTGGATTTATTCTCAAACCGGATACGTATTTCCAAATCACACTGCGGGTTATAACTGGGTTCCATATGCCCCTATGTTGGGTGCGAGTGGTGCACTGTACGGTGTAATGACAGCCTTTGCCTTATTGTATCCGGAAGAGCGCATGATTTTCTTGTTCTTACCCTACCCCATCAAAGCCAAATACCTCGTGCCGGTCATTGTAGGTTTAGATATTCTATTGGGTGTTATAGATTTCCAATCCGATAATATTGCGCATTTTGCCCATATAGGTGGTGCACTTTTTGGGTTCTTATTTGTTAAAATATGGAAGACGTTCTGGTATAAATGATCACGAATAGACCCTTTTTTAAGTTAAATAGCCAACCCTTTAGTCTTTACAATAAAGCCATTGTCAATCTCATTTGGGCGAATGTGATTGTCTTTATTGTGTTGGGTGTGTTGCGTTTGTTTCCCTTTGGGGATACCATTTTCTACGCGTTAAGTTTTAGCCCAACCAAACCACTGTATTTTTCATTTCCTACGGCAGTTACTTCCATATTTCTGCACGATGGTTTCTTTCACATACTGGGGAATATGCTATGGTTGTACTTTGTAGGGGTTATCCTAGAGGACCTCATAGGGAAAAAGCACATTTGGTATTTATTCTTTGGGGGTGGAATTGCGGGTGTGTTCTTATTCTACATAATCAGTCAGATGACGGGAAACCCTTACCCTCTGGTAGGGGCTTCTGCTGGCATTGCCGCCATTCTTGCAGCAACCGCTATTTTCACACCACACTATCGGGTATTTCTTTTTGGTGTTTTAGAAGTTGAAATTCGTTGGATTGTATTAATCAAAGTGTTTTTTGATTTACTTGGGATGTTTGGTTCATTCAATGCTGGAGGTTATCAAGCCCATGTGGGAGGATATATTTTTGGAGCGCTATATATTTCAGAAGTAAAAGGCGTTTGGAGGATGCCAAAAATCCAATTTCAAAGCAGTTCTAAAAAACCCAAACGCTCTGTTAAAGTTACCATTGAAAATGATCAAGGTCATAATCCTTCACAAATAGAAATTGATCGAATCTTAGATAAGATTAGCGAAGGCGGGTACGATGCATTAACCCAAAAGGAAAAAGAAACCTTGTTTAAAGCCAGTGGCAAGAAGTAAGTGAAGACATTTCTTAAAGTACTAAACCTCGCGATGTTTCCAATCACTATTGTGGCGGGTTTGTTGCTATTGGTTTCAGGCTTTTCACCTTCGGTAAAACCCAGCTATATTGAGAGTATCGCATTACTTGGTTTAGCTTTTCCATACCTCTACTTTGCCAATGTTGTTGTATTGATTTATTGGGGAATACAGCTACGTTTAAAATCCATATTTCCACTGGCTATTTTACTCATCAATTTTAACGGTATCAGTTTATATCTTCAGTGGAATTCTTCAGTAAAAGAAGTGGAAACACATGATGTAAATGTTGTTACTTACAATGCTAATTTATTTGGCTATTACTATGAAAAATGGCACGTTGATAGTATTTGTGATATTATCAAATCAACATCAGCAGATATTGTCTTACTTCAAGAAATTTATAATAAGCACGGTGATATCGAAAGGATGCGCAAGTATCTCCAAAAAAAGCTCAATCTTGACTACGGTGTTGTTTCTAAATTATCTAATAATCGTGAATATGGGATGTGTATATTGTCACGATATCCCATAAAAAATTGGAATAAGATTCGCTTTGGCAGAAACACCGGGAATATGTCTATGTACGCTGATTTAGAACTATCTGACCCACAGTCTAAAAATCGACGAACCATTCGTGTATACAATATCCATTTACAATCGGTTCGGTTTGATAAAGCCGATTATCAAAACATGGAATCCATCCTCAATGATGAACCAGGTAATAGCAATACGGAAGGAATTATTACCAAATTAAAATCAGCATATAGCAAACGAACTCCTCAAGTTCAAACGCTAAAAAAAGAACTTGAAATGTGTAAACTCACAAAAATTGTAGGCGGCGATTTTAACGACGTACCCATGAGTTATACCTATCATGAGTTAAGTCAGGATCTAAAGGATGCTTTCAGCCAAAAAGGATCAGGGTTAGAAACTACTTACAAGGGGTTGTTCCCCAGTTTTCGTATTGACTATCTCCTATATTCAGATGCTATGGAGTGCAAAAGCTATAAGAGTTTTTCAGAAATGCCCGGTGACCACAAAATGATCACAACAAGACTTAATACAGAGCCCTTATTCGAGTGATACTAGCGCATCATTTGAGAGCTGTAACGCTGAATCTCTAAAATTGCTCTTTTAGCCAACACAAAATTTGGGTCGAGCTCTAATGCCTTTTGTAGTTGTTCGGCAGCCTTCATCAAGTCACGTTGAGCCATAAAATGTTGACCTCGTAAATAAATAAAGGCTACCTCAGACCTGACCGACTGTCTGATTTGACCCTGTAAATCTTCCAAATCAACTAATTTATTTTTAATCTCTTCGTTATTTTGGGCCTGAGATATCATGCTATCGGCTCCTTTGAGGTTGCCTCTTAGTATTTCAATCATGGTTAGATCCCAGAAATAGGTGGGGTCTTGAGTTTCACTCCACAATGAAGTGAACTCAGCTACAGCCGCCGTGTCCTCTCCTTGTTCAAGCATTAATTTTGCTCTCATATCTCTTAGAAACGTACTTGAACTATTTTCATTTAAGCCTTTATTCGCATAAAAAAGGGCTGTTTTTGGATCACGCACCACGCCGGGAGTGTT
>JAYYCN010000161.1:0-2866 GCA_036161795.1 Bacteroidota bacterium | reverse complement strand
GGAAAGATCTGGAAAAAAATGTCCAATCTCTATTGCATAGGAATGAGACTGTACGGTCCCCTTGGTTCCAACAATACCAATATGACCCGTTTTTGTGTAATGTCCTATTTGCTCAGTTGTTGGTCGGATAACCCCTAGTACCCTTTTTGAATCCGCTCTTTTGGGTAGGTCCGTCTGTTGGATTTCCCTCAGTGCTTTAGCTGAAGCTGTATTACAAGCAAGAATGACCAAATCACAGTCATGATTAAATAACCAATCGGTGCATTGAAGGGTGTATTCGTGCACGACATCAAAAGACCTATCCCCATATGGAGCCCGAGAATTATCTCCCAAATAAACATAGGAATACTCAGGAAGCAAGTCTTTAATTGCTCTTAAAATGGTGAGTCCACCATAGCCCGAATCAAATATTCCTATCTTTCCCATATAACAAAGCCCCGGCTCAGCCGAGGCTTAATTCTTAATTAAGTTATAATTTACTTGCCTAGCATTTGAGCAATAACCGCTGCGGTAATATCATCTTTGTCATTTGCTGTCCAAACAACAATGCCCGCAGAATTATCCATCACAGAAGTGTAACCTTTTTTACCAGCAACCACACCAATGGCCTTCTTCACTTCGTTGATAATAGGCTCAAATAACTCAGCACGTTTCATCTGCATCTCTTGCTGCGCCATTTGCTGCGTTTCTTGATACTCTCTAGCTAGTCTCTCATAAGATTTCTGCAACAATTCCAATTGAGTTTTTGAAGCACCCGCTTGGCTTTTCGCCTGAAATTCCTGCTGTTTTGCCTGGATTTCTCTTTCCAAATTTTGAATAGCCAACTGATAATCATTTGCTACCTTAGCTAAAGCAACCTCAGCGGTATCTTTAGATGGCAAGGTATCGATAATTACCTGGGTGTTAACATAAGCAATACTGCTAGACTGCCCGAAAGTGGTTGAAATGCCGGCAAAAAGCGCGACAAATCCTAGAATGATTGATTTCATATTGTATTAGTTTCCTTTATTTGTTTCATTTTGAGTGAGCGGTATACCAAGCTCTTCCATCACCTCAAATGTTTTGTCATGACGAGGGTTAGCATATAACATTTGAACTCCAGATGCTTTATCAAAAATGTAATCCAAGCCTTGGGCTTTGGCCACCTTCTGAACGGCTTCAAACATCTTATCTTGTATGGGTTTCACTAATTGTGCTCTCTTCTTAAATAGAGCACCTTCTGTGCCGAACTTTTCTATTCGGAACTTCACTAATTCTTCTTCTTTTGAATTAATGGCGTTCTGCTTTTCTTTTTTCTGTGAAGCGGTAAGTAGTATTTCTTCGGCCGAATAATCACGTTGCATCTGTTTCAACTCTGTTTCTAAACTCAATGCTTCCTTCTCCCAGGATTTAGCAATTTCATTAAGTTGTTGTTGAGCCGATTCGTATTCCGGCATCCTAGACAAAATATAATCCGAATCGATATAGGCCAATGATATCCTCTGCGCCCCTAAAAATTGAACGGCCATCATGCACAACACGAGCAAGAGATGTTTCAAAGATAGCTTGGTATAATACACAACAAAATGCATGCAAAATTATTGATTTTATATGAATTTAAGGGTGTTTAAATAGGAATTCTTTGGTCTTTATGATTGAACTCTTATTCAAAGCACGGTCAACCATTTGAAACTTAAATCTCACGGTATCTAAACGAACATCCAAAGGTCTTGCAGGAATCATTAATTCTATTTTCCCCGTAACCTCATTATGTTCTCCCAAAGGTACCAATGGGGGTATTCTTTCATGAAAGTGAATATAAACTGCATTGTTAAATGGATTCGGTACCGATTTCCAGCTATCATTTTCATAACTCTCCATGTACGCAAACAGATTGTAGAAATAATCCTCGCCAAAAGCGAAGAGCCCATTTGTATCTGACTCAGTTAAACCAAAGTCACCGTTTATATCTGAGTATACAAATTGAAAACGTATCAGACTATCGTAGGTTGATGAGCTATCCAAAACCCGTTCAACATCCTCTAACTCCATCATGGGCGCTGCAGAAGTATTACCTTTGTCTTTAGCACAGGAAGTGCAAAGTATGCCTAGGATTACGAACAGCGATATTACAACGTTTTTAAGTATCAAGGAATTCGAATTTACGAATCTGGCATTGGATTTATACCAAAGACATCTTTGTCATCAAGGTATTTACGCTGAGTGGGTGAAATTATTGCACAAGTCCGATAAAACCGTCAATTGCATCGAAGACATTCCATTTTTACCCATTTCGTTGTTTAAACATCATATTGTATCTCTATTCAATGAACATGAAGGAACGTTCACTTCGAGCAGTACGAATGGACAAGGCATTTCAAAACATTATTTCCATACACTACAAGACTATGTCTTGACCTTTCGGAAGGGGTTTAAAATGATATACAAAAAAGAATCATTTGATGCCCTCGTGGCTTTGCTTCCTGGCTATTTAGATAGACAAGGGTCTTCTTTGGTATACATGGTCCATGATTTGATGAAAGAGCACATAGGTGATGGTGCATTTTTCAAGAATAATTATAAAGAAGCCGCAAAATACATTGAAGAACAAACCATCAAAAACAGGAAAGTTCTACTATTCGGAGTGACTTTCGGATTACTCAACTTACTAGAATTAAACACCAACATTAATTGGAATTTTGTCACCGTGATTGAAACGGGTGGTATGAAAGGTCACGGCAAGGAATTAACCCGTTCGGAGCTTTATGAAAAACTCGAATCAAAATGGTCGGGGGTTCGGCTAGATTCTGAATATGGAATGACGGAATTAACTTCACAAGCGTATTCCATCAAAAATACGGGTCGTTTTTATCCGCCAACATGGATG
>JAYYCN010000160.1:0-2960 GCA_036161795.1 Bacteroidota bacterium | reverse complement strand
GGTTTTCATTTTCTTTGAGCATCTTACTTGCCTCTGGAAGGTTCTTCAGTATGGGTTCCGGGGCTCTGCCTAAGAATCCCGGATTTTCATCGCCGTGAATGATGTTGCTATCAGGTAGTAATTTAGCTACAACTTTTCGACCCGCACCAAACATTGCATCATATAATAAATGAGAGCTCATAGACTCTAAAGCTTCCATATTGAAGTTATTCCTGCAATGGTCCAAATAAATCTTTTCAAAGTCTTCTTTTTTAATAAGTTCAAAAAAGTATTTATCAGATGATTGAGCTATTTCTACGGGCGTATCGGGAATCAAATTCTCAATTTCACTAACCGTTTTTGGTGTTGCTGGTCCTCCGTAATTCGCCTTGATTTTAAAACCGTTGTAAGATGGGGGATTGTGTGAAGCGGTTAAAATTATACCAAGACCTACCTGCTTCATATTTGCAGCCAATGAAATCATGGGAGTCGACACAAAACCATCGGAAAGGATTACATGGATACCATTATCTGCAAATACCATTGCTGATTCCTTTGCAAACATTTCTCCACCAAATCTGCAGTCATAACCAATTACAACAGACTTTGTCAAATCTTGCTTATTTAACCAGTCGCTCGTTGCTTTTGCGACTCTTCTAACATTTTCCACCGTAAAGGTATCCGCGATAATATCGCGCCACCCATCTGTACCGAATTTTATTGTATACATATTTATGCTCTGTTTAAGTAAATGCGTTTATTCCTGTTATGTCCATTCCTAAAATAAGTAAATGCACGTCGTGAGTTCCCTCATATGTGATTACTGATTCTAAATTATTCATATGTCGCATGATGGGAAAGTCACCTGAAACACCATTTCCGCCGAGTATTTGACGGCATTCCCTTGCAACATTCAATGCCATTTCCACATTGTTTCTTTTCGCCATACTTATCTGTGCGGGAGTTGCCGACCCATTGTCCATCATTTCAGCTAGTTTGTAAGCTAATAACTGCGCCTTGGTTATTTCTGTAAGTGCCTCGCTCAATTTCTTTTGCTGCAATTGAAATGATGCGATAGGGCGATCGAATTGTTGACGTTCTAACGCATATTGCTTTGCCGTTTCATAACAATCTATAGCCGCACCAATTGCACCCCAGGCAATGCCAAATCTTGCCGAATTCAAACAAGACAATGGACCTTTCATTCCTTTGGTAAGCGGCAAAATATTCGATTTAGGTACGCGTACATCTTGGAATACCAGCTCTCCTGTGGTACTTGCCCTTAAGCTCCATTTCCCTCTAATTTCGGGTGTGGTAAAACCATCCATTCCTCGCTCAACAATTACTCCGTACACTTTTTCATCTGGACCCTTCGCCCATACGATCGCAACATCACAAGCAGGAGCATTGCTGATCCATGTTTTTGAACCATTTAAAATTATATGATCGCCCTCCTCAACAAAATGGGTAGTCATACCAGATGGGTTGCTTCCATGATCCGGCTCTGTTAGTCCAAACGATCCGAGATATTCTCCCTGTGAGAGTTTTGATATAAATCTCTTTTTTTGTTCATTAGAGCCAAACTTGGATATAGGATACATTACCAATGATCCTTGGACACTAGCCGTACTTCTGATTCCGCTATCGCCGCGTTCAATTTCCTGCATCATGATACCGTACGTAAAATGATCAGCGCCTGATCCACCATCTTTTTTTGGAATCATTGGGCCAAAAACACCCATTTCTCCCATTTCTTTAATCAAGTGCTTGGGGAAGAGGTTTTCTTGAGCGCAGTGTTCAATGATAGGAGAGACCCTATTTTTCACCCAATCACGTATCGAATCCCTGATTTGCAAGTGTTCAGTATTGAGCCAATCATCGATTGCATAAAAATCGCTGCCCGAATAAACATCACGGCCGATGTTCTGATGATATAATTCTTCTAATTTTGAATCGAGCATTTGGTATATTTACAAAAATATACATCCACACCGCTTTTACGCTTTTTTTTAATAAACGATATGTTAATTCAAGTCAGTGTTAATGAATTAGACCTACAAATTCCAATAGGGTGGTTTGATGAAGAAAGAATAATAAAAACTAGAGTGTTGGTTTCACTTCATTTAGAATATCAATCCAAAACGATTAATGACGAGCTTTCGAATACCATAGATTACTCGGAAATGCATCAGTTGTTAAAGGACTGTGTTAGGGAGTACAAACTCCTCGAAACCTATGGTGAGGTTGTACTAGACACCGCATTAGAAAGATTTTCAAACATTCAACTTACTTTTGGGGTAATCGTCATTGCCAAAAGGCAAATCCTTGAGAGAAACAGTAAGAGTACTTCTCAAGTGGTAAAAATATCTAAGAAATATGAATAAGTAGGGACGTTTCATAGGTGAGAGATTAAAGGTTTTGGGTTAAGTTTGAATAAATGAAGAATCTAGGCCTATTGGTTTTTGGTATTCTTAGTGGAATATTTCAATCTACAGTTGCGCAAAACAGAGCAGTAACTGGCTGGGTTTTTGATAGTGAAACCCTAGAAAACCTCCCTTCATCTGTAGTTTACGATACTGAAACGAATCTATATACAGAGTCAAATTCTGAAGGGTTTTATCAGTTGCTCACAAAATCAGGTAAACGAACACTAATTGTTGCTTCCCCAGGATATGCTTCTGTTGAAATCGAGGTTGAAGTAGATGGAGTTGTCCTAAAAAATGTATTCCTAAAGCCGGTTGGTTTTGATGAAGAAGATAATTCTTCAGCTATCGCGGCGCTTTACACCAGTAAAACCTCATATTATAGGCCGCTACCAAGGCAAATCAATCAGTTTAAATCATTATTCGGAATTTCTGATCCAGTAAAACTCATGCAATTTCTACCTGGTGTTTCTGGTGGAATTGAAGGCCTTTCATCCTCGTATATCAGGGGAAGTAATGCAGATCAAAATTTATTTCTAATGAATGGACTGCCACTTT
>JAYYCN010000159.1:0-2647 GCA_036161795.1 Bacteroidota bacterium | reverse complement strand
AACCCATCGTTTTTGAAACTCTTTTTTCCCGATTCCAAGAATAATTCCCCTAAATAAATATTCTTCGAAAAACGCAGGTAACACTGCCAATAGAACAAACACCCAGGAAAGTTCAATAGTTGAATCCATTTGCAACATATTTTCAAAGAGTAGGGTCCGAGCAGCATCTAATTCTTGAAGTATGTTTCCTATTTGTCCTTGTGGTTGAGTACTTCTCATGATTTGTGTCATGACGGCAACAACAGGAATGGAAGTAACACCAACAATTATCGATAAGCTAAAATTCTTACCTCTCCAATTTGAAGCAGTCCTACCGGTAATATCCCATATTTTTTTCCCATTTACCTTGGTCATAAGTAAGGCAGGAATCCCCATATAAATAATGAACTGTAAGAAATTGGACCATCGCCCTAAGCTTATGCTTAACCTTGAAAAATCAGGGTTCCGAGTTAATGATTCGTAGGTGTTGGCATCGATATTATAGGCCCAAGTTAACAGAAATTGGCTAAAAAATGCACCCACAATTTGAAAAAGCATGATGAACAATAACAAAAGGGCTATTCCCCAAAAATTATAGAGCGGTTGGCGTATGCTTTGGGTTAATGGGCTCGACATTCCTTTGGTTTCGTTGTAACTTTGCACAAAGGTGGTGAAAATTGGCGACATAGAATTGGGGAACTTCCCCTTGCTTCTGGCACCGATGGAAGATGTAAGCGATCCCCCGTTTCGTTACGTATGTAAACAGAATGGCGTGGATATGATGTATACGGAGTTTATCAGCAGCGAAGGATTAATTAGAGATGCCGCCAAGAGTACGCAGAAGTTGGATATTTTTGAATACGAACGCCCCATTGGGATCCAGATTTTCGGTTCAGAGATTGACTCCATGGTTGAGGCCGCAAAAATTGCAGAGCAAGCCAATCCTGACTTAATCGATATCAATTATGGTTGTCCTGTCAAGAAAGTGACATGCAAAGGTGCGGGGGCGGGAATCTTAACCAATCCCAAGAAGATGATGGCGATGACAAAAGCCATAGTTGACGCCGTGAAATTGCCGGTAACGGTGAAAACTCGTTTAGGCTGGGATGAAAAAACAAAGAATATTGTTGAGGTGGCTGAAGGACTACAAGATGTTGGAATTAAAGCGCTCTCCATACATGGTCGTACACGAGTGCAATTGTATAAGGGTTCGGCAGATTGGACTTTAATAGGAGAGGTTAAAAATAACACGCGCATGCATATCCCAATTTTTGGAAATGGAGATATCGATTCCCCTGAAAAAGCGTTGAAATACAAAAATAAGTTTGGGGTAGATGGATTAATGATTGGTCGTGCAAGTATTGGGTACCCATGGATCTTTAATGAGATCAAACACTATTTAAATACAGGTGAAAAACTACCTTCACCCACTTTTCAAGAGCGACTCACGGCTTGCGTGACTCATTTTGAGAAGTCCATTCAATGGAAGGGGGAAGTCGTGGGAGTTTTTGAAATGCGTCGACATTATGCCAACTACTTTCGAGGCATCCCTCACTTTAAAGAGTATCGCACCAATTTGGTTCAAGCGCCCAAGCCAGAAGATGTACGGATGATTTTAGAAGATTTAAGACACCTCGATCTTGCGGTGCTGGCTTAAATCAGATTAAATCTGAATTTCGATTTCTATGGAATTTATAAAAGTGAGGTGTGGAATATATCTATATATTTGTTTCAACTGAATTACAGAATTATGAAGAAATCCATACTTATTTTTGGTGTAGTGCTTGGAATGAGCTCTTTGAGCGCACAGTACTATACCTATTCCGACTTGAACGTGGGACAGAATCCTGGAGGTATCAATACCGATGGAGAAAACCCTTACCCGAACACTCCAAGTGGTTGGACCAAAGTTTGGAATGGAGGAGCTACTACAACGCCGACTTATGTGAATGCACAGGCGATACCATTTGATTTTGAATTTAACGGAACTAAAGTAACTACCTACACTCCGAGTACTTTCGGAACCGTCACTTTTGATAATGCTAGTCCCGCATCAAAGCCTGCAGCGTATTCCAACTATACTCTGCCGAATGCGGAGATTCCCGATAATTCGGTTTGTGCATTGGGTATAAAGCCATTGGGACCATTAACGAGCGGAACCACCGAATATATGAGTGCCATTATCACTAAGACGGTGGGTACTGCACCGAATCGTCAGCATTGGATTCAATTTAACTTTTTTAGCGAGCCAAATATTGATGATGGATGGACTTACTGGGGAGTTGTTTTGGAAGAAACAACAAATAACATCTACATCGTAGATATGAAAACACTCCCAGTTAAATCAGGTCAAATAACAAGCGGTAACGTAAAAATGTCATTAGGAATTCAAATTGATGGTTCCACCGCGATTAGCGTTGAAGGTTCTCCAGAAGTGAAAGCGCAGCAAACGACCAAAAATATCTTCACAGCAGAAGATAACAGCTACTATACATTTGTACCAGGAACTCAACCAAATGAAGATATCATCAATAAGGGTATTGAAATGGATAAATACCTGTTACTATCCGACGGTCCTTTTGATGTAACACTAAACGTAAGAAATTTGGGTACAGATGCTTTGTCATCCGCTGAAGTGCATTATTCTGTGGATGGTGGTGCTTCTGCA
>JAYYCN010000158.1:0-14168 GCA_036161795.1 Bacteroidota bacterium | reverse complement strand
GATTTTCAGATGTAACTACCATCAAAAACTTGCCCAAAATGGCATACGTCCGAACTTGGTTTTTTGCACCTAATGATTCATCGACCATTCCTAGACCTATTAAAACATTCAGCAAAGCTGGGACATACAGAATAGGATACAAGAGTGAAACGTATTACGATAATCAACCTACAGGTTGCTCCGATACCACGTCATTGGTGATTAAAGTAATTCCAAGTCCATCAAGTGGAATCGATATAAATGATACCATACAATGCTTCACAGGGAATAGTTTTGTTTTTGACAACGTGTTTCCTGGATTGGTAGCTTTTACTTGGGACCTTGGTGACGGAACTACTGCGAATACCAAAAGCACTACACATACATACGGAGCTTTGGGAACTTACATGATTATTCATGAGGCCGAGAGCGGGATTGGTTGTAAATCCAAAGACACCGTGTATGTTCACGTTAAGCCGAATATGGATGCCAGTTTCACAGGCCTTTCAACGGAAGTTTGTGAGGATGGGCCTTCCATAACACTAACGCCAACGAACATCAATGGTGTGTTTTCTTCTACCTCTGGCTCGTTTTCCGGGTTTGATTATTCACCAGGCCCTGCAGGTAGCCATACCGTAAAATATAAAGTAAACGATTCCTATTGCCCAGATTCTACTGAGCAAACCATAACAGTAAATCAAAAGCCTTTGTTTTCACTAGGTAGGGATACAACCATTTGTGATTTTGGGAATATTACACTCAACGTTTTAGCAACAGGAGTATTGACATGGGAAAACGGAACGTCCTCTAACCCACGCGTTATCAATACGGGTGGTAAATATTGGGCTACAGTCAATAATAACAGTTGCGAATGGACGGATACAATCAACGTTGATGAAGCGCTGACCCCACAAGCTTATTTACCATCAGATACCTTGATCTGTCGTGGCTCAATCATTAGGCTTTTCCAAGATTGGCCCAATTCAAGGATTTCTTGGAGTAATGGATCCATAGATACAGTAATTTATGTGACCGAACCTGGCAATTATTCGGTTACTGTAACCAATGCATGTGGCACTGCAACGGACGATGTAACATTACGAGTTTCAAACGGATTCTGCGATATTTTCCCACCTACGGCATTCACGCCAAACGGTGATGCGAGAAACGAATATTTCGAGATAATCGGTAGAGATGTTGACCCTGTTTTGTTGCAAATTTTTAATCGCTGGGGTGAGATGATATTTGATAGCAACTCTGCGGGCGACTTCAAGTGGTATGGAGATGCAAATGGTGAGCCTTGTATGGAGGGAAATTATCCTTACATATATCGTTACGAGCAAAAAGTGGGTGATAGGGTTCGAAGAACTACTTACAATGGCTCTGTGTATCTTATGCGTTAATCAGACGTAGATAAGTTTTTCCCTGATTCCTTTACGAACTTCATAAATTTGTTGCAATGAATGAGCAGCTTTTGGAACAGGCCGAACAACTGGGTCTTCTTGAAGAAGAATACAAGCAGATTTGTGAGATATTAGGGCGTGAGCCGAACTTCACTGAGATTTCTATTTTCTCTGTAATGTGGAGCGAGCACTGTAGTTATAAAAATTCCATTGTTTGGTTGAAAACACTCCCCAAAGAGGGTTCCAAAATGTTGGCGGAAGCCGGTGAAGAAAATGCTGGCTTAGTGGATATCGGAGACGGTCTAGCTTGTTGCTTTAAAATAGAAAGTCATAATCACCCTAGCGCCATTGAGCCTTACCAAGGTGCAGCAACAGGTGTAGGGGGAATTAATAGAGATATATTTTCAATGGGTGCTCGTCCCATTGCACAATTAAATTCGCTTCGTTTTGGTAACATCGATTCAGAACGAACTAAATGGCTGGTAAAGGGTGTAGTTAAAGGCATCGGGGATTATGGGAACGCATTTGGTATTCCAACCGTAGGAGGTGAGGTTTACTTCGATGATTGTTATGAACAAAACATTCTAGTGAATGCCATGAGTGTAGGTATCGTAGATGTGGGTAAAAATATCTCAGCAGGGGCAGGTGAACCAGGAAATCCAGTTTATATTTTTGGATCAGCGACAGGTAAAGATGGTATTCACGGAGCGGCTTTCGCATCAAAGGATATGTCAGAAGATAGTGTCAATGATTTGCCCTCTGTTCAAGTTGGAGACCCATTCTGGGAGAAACTTATTCTAGAAGCGAGTATGGAATTGATGGATGCTGATGTGATTGTTGGAATGCAAGACATGGGCGCGGCTGGAATAACCTGCAGTACTAGTGAGATGAGCGCGAAAACCAATGTTGGTATGGACATCCATTTGGATAAAGTACCGATGCGCCAAGAAAACATGAAAGGTTGGGAACTTCTGCTATCTGAAAGCCAGGAGAGAATGTTAGTAGTTATCAAAAAAGGCAGGGAAGCAGATGCTGAACAAATTTTAGAAAAATGGGATTTAACCTTTGCTAGAATTGGAGATGTTACGGACTCAAAAAAAGTGAGATATTTCATGAACGGTGAAATTGAAGCAGATATTCCTGCAGAGTCATTGGTTCTCGGTGGAGGAGCTCCTGTTTACCACAGAACATGGAAAGAGCCTGCCTACATGGAAAAAATCAAGGCATTTGATTTGACATCAGTGGCGGATATTAACCTGTCTGAAGCCCGTAGTGTTTCCCACGAGATGGTCAAATTGCCCAATATTGCGAGTAAAAAATGGGTATATGAGCAATACGATTCAATGGTCGGAACCGTCAATCAATCTACTAATAGACCGAGCGATGCGTCTGTGGTGAAGGTGCGTGGTACTAAAAAAAGCCTTGCCTTGACAGTAGATTGTAGTAGTCGATACATTTATGCTGATCCATTTGTTGGAACTCAAATTGCAGTTGCCGAAGCAGCCCGTAACATCCGTTGTTCAGGTGGTATTCCAACAGCCATAACCAACTGTTTAAATTTTGGAAATCCGTATAACGAAGAGGTTTATTTCCAATTCAAATCAGCTATTGAAGGCATGGGGGTTGCTTGTAAGCGTTTCGATACTCCGGTAACTGGGGGTAATGTGAGTTTCTATAACCAAAGTACGAACGGACAGGCGGTATATCCAACACCAGCAATTGGAATGGTGGGTATCATCGAGAAGCAAGTTCAAATTCTTTCGCTGAACTTTAAAAACGAAGGAGATGCCATTGTGCTGTTGGGTAAGTACGTTAACGATATAGGTAGTTCGCAGTACGCAGCTAAGATAAAAGGGTTTGAGCATTCAAATTGTCCGTATTTTGATCTTGAGGAAGAGGCATCACTTCATGAATTATTGACGGAAGTAGCAGCAACAAATATATCATCCAGTGTGCATGACATTTCGGAAGGAGGATTGTTTATCTCATGCCTGGAGAGTGCTATATCTTCGGGATTAGGTTTTGATATTTGTACTCCGAAGGATAGCCGTTTGGATGCTGCATTGTATGGAGAGGCGCAGGGGAGAGCGGTTATTTCAGTGGATAATGCCAACGTATCTAAACTAATGAAATTGGCTGAGAAACGCGGGGTTCCCGCTTTACATATGGGTACTGTAACTTCAGGACAGATTATTGTAAATGGTGAGGAATGGGGTAGTCTTGGGGATTATAAGCATGCCTACGATACCGCGATCGGTGATAAAATCGAAGCGTGATCTCAGAATCGCCCTAATATTCTAATTGCTTCATTTTTAGTATTTTTACGAATATATGCATTTTGGATTTAGGTTTGTTTGCAAAAACTCAGTGGTGCTTCTATTGGCATTGTTTCCATTTTTGCAACTAGGGGCCCAGTCTCAAGAAGTCTCTGTTGGTACCGGAGATACCATTGTACTGGGAAAACCCACAAGCTCAGAGGTTTATGCATATCTCGACATATTTAGGAAAACCAGATGGGATCCTAAACCGCTTCCGAATGATGAATTCACCCAAAAATTTGGAACGTATGATTCGTCTACGGGCAATGGTTTTTTTAGATACTTTTTCAGGGGGGATTTTGATGTGGCTGAATTACCCGTAAGCTTTGAGGGACGAAAATTGCCCATTTTAGGCGTAGAGGTTATACCGGGTAAGTCTGAGGGAGAGCTCGTGAACGTCATGTACCTAAAAACAGATGACCCTAACGAAATTATCATTGTTGAGTTTGACAATGCCATGAAGTTTGGAGAGTTAGGAACAGAAGTTTTAGTAAATGCAACTAAACGATAGTTTATGGTAGATAACAGTACCATCTTATCCCAGTTGACACTTTTTGCAAAACTCAGTGAATTGCACGGACAAAACCCGTTTAAAATTCGTGCGTATTCCTCCGCAGCTTTTAATCTTAAGAAAATCAAAAAACCCTATGCATCATTGACTAATGATGAGCTATTATCTGTTCCCGGAGTGGGAAAAGGTGTTGTAGAAAGCATTCGGGAAATATCAACTGAGGGTCATTGGTTTGATCTAGATGAGCTGTTAAAAATCACTCCTTCCGGTGTGGTGGATATGCTCAGAATTAAAGGCCTGGGACCAAAAAAGGTGAAAACCATTTGGTCGGATCTTCAAATTGAAACTACAGGTGAATTACTTGATGCTTGCAGACAAAATAGACTGGTCGAAGTAAAAGGCTTCGGACTTAAAACACAGGCTGATATAGCTCGTTACATTGAATTTGCCATGTCGTCTAAGGGTAAGTGGCATTTCGCGAGAGTTTGGCAGTCCGCTACCGATTTTAAGGAGAATCTTAAATTAGCCTTTCCAGATGATAGGGTAGAATTTACCGGGTCCTTTCGTAGGGCCTGTGAAGTCATAGAAAATGTGGAGATTATAACCGATGTAGACATTGATGAATTAATCGCCTTCTGTGATGATCAACAAATGCCCACGGATGCCGCAGATGGCGAGATTTATTCTAAACTCTTGGGAGTATATCCCTTAATTATATACGCGACAAATGCCGGGGAATTTGACCAATTCTGGTTTGAAACTACTTCGTCGCCGGCCCATTTAAAAAAGCTCAGCTATTCTCGATTAGAATCGTTTCAAGGAGAAGAAGATTTTTATAAATCGAAAGGATATCCCTACATCATACCTGAGTTGAGAGAGGGTAGGAATGAATTGGATACAGAATTCACGAAGGAAGGCATTATAGAATATTGGCAATTGCAAGGAGTATTGCACAACCATACGACTGCTAGTGATGGTTTAAGTTCGCTCCAAGAAATGGCGGAGTATGCAAAAGACCAAAAGTATCAGTATTTAGGTATTTGTGATCATTCACAAAGTGCAGCATATGCGGGAGGGTTAAAGGCAGAAGAACTTATCAAACAAGGAGAAGAAATAGATGAGTTGAATAAGGAATTAGCACCATTTAAAATATTTAAAGGAGTAGAAAGTGATATACTAGCCAATGGAGATCTCGATTATCCAGAGGAAATATTGAAGACATTAGATTTCGTGGTGGCATCGGTTCATTCGGGTCTTAAAATGGATGAGCAGAAAGCCAACCAAAGGTTAATTAAAGCCATAGAAAACCCTTACACAACAATACTTGGTCACCCGACTGGCCGACTATTATTATTGCGGGAAGGATATCCTATGGACCATAAATACATCATCGACGCCTGTGCGGCAAATAATGTCGTGATTGAATTAAACGCGCACCCATATCGATTGGACCTGGATTGGCGCTGGATTCCATACGCCCAAGAGAAAGGAGTTATGATTAGTATAAATCCCGATGCCCATGAAAAACAAGGGTATCATGACATGTACTTTGGAACATTAGCTGCTAGAAAGGGAGGCTTGCTTCAAAAAAATACATTAAACGCCATGAGCCTGGAGGAATTTGAGTCATTTCTCTTAAAAAGCCGATCATGAAAAATGTCTTGATCATCCGCTTTAGTTCCATTGGAGACATAATATTGTGCACGCCAGTGGTTCGCAGTATAAAGAAAAACAACCCTGAGGCTGAAGTTTACTTCCTTACGAAGCAAGTGTATGCAAGTGTCCTAGACAATAATCCGTATATCGACAAAGTATTAAGATGGGAAGATTCACAGGACCGAAAATTACTCAATGAACAGAAGTTCGATGCATTAGTTGATTTACACCGGAATTTAAGGACCATGAGAGTCAGGTTGAAGTATTGGATGACACCTTATTTCGGTTATGCAAAACAGAACCTTTCAAAGTGGTTACTGGTCAAAACGAGGAATCCCAAGTTCGCTGTTGATTCCGTAGTGAATCGTTACCATAGATTAATGGATGCTATGAATATTCAATGGGAAGGTGATGAATTAGATTATTTTAATGTAAAGGAAACTGAAATTGTTTCATTATTGCCTGATCAATGTATTGTTCTAGTTCTCGGAGGAACTTATTACACCAAGCGTATCCCAGAAGATTGGATACAGCAATTTTTGAAAGCGATGGACCAACAAGAAAGTTTGGTTCTATTAGGTGGACCATCTGAAAAAGAGATGGGTGATAGATTACAGGCCACCTATGCTCAAGTAATTAATAAAGCAGGATCTTTGAGCTTGGCAGAATCCGCCGCGGCTATGAAGAGAAGTCGAATAGTCATTACAGGAGATACGGGATTGGCACATATGGCGGCAGCTTTAGGAAAACCAATGATTTGGCTATGGGGAAATACGGTTCCAGGATTTGGTATGACCTCGCCAACGAAGGCTGATATACCAATTATTTCAAAGGAAGTGGAGGGCCTGAATTGTAGACCATGTTCCAAGCTGGGTTTCGACCAATGTCCTAAGGGACATTTTAAGTGTATGTCCCACGTGGTAGATGAGGTAATTTCAGACTTAGAAAAATTATCATGAAGCCATTTGTTATAATGCGATTGAATATTTTTTTCTGTACTTTTGCGACCTTGATAAAACTCAATAGAGAAAATAATTCTGATGAAAAGCAATAAATCCCTAGTAATTTTTTCTGTGATTTTGGCGTTGGCCTCACTTTTTCAATTGACTTTCACTTTCCAAGCGAGAAGTTTTGAGAAAGATGCCCTAGAGTATGCCGAGAAGAAAGTTAAGACATCTAACGGAGCAAGTGAAAAAGACCTATACCGCCGGTATATCGATAGCCTAGGTAACCAGGAGTATTATAATTTCCTTGGTATGGTAAATTACACTTACTATGAGTGTAAACAACGTGAGTTAAATTTAGGCCTTGACCTAAGAGGTGGTATGAACGTTATCCTTGAAGTGGAGAAGGATGCCATCATACGCGTATTGGCAAATGATTCAAAAGATGCCGATTTGAATAAGGCTCTGGAAATGGCGGATAAAGAGGTTAGAGACGAGGGTGCGGAGTATGTGACGGCTTTTGTGAAGTCGTTCAAAGCCGTTGCTAAGGATCGTCGTTTGGCTGTTCTCTTTGTAAAAGGTAATAATTCTCAAATCCAAGCGAAGAGCGAGGATATTGAGGTGATTAAATATTTACAATCTAGTGTTTCTACCGCGGTATCTAATGTAAAATCAGTCGTTGAGAAGCGTATAAATCAAGCCAATGTAACGCAACCAATTGTACAAGAAGTAGATGGTGGAAGAATCAGTGTGGAACTTCCGGGTGTTGATAATCCACGTAGAATGGAAGACCTTGTAGAAAAAAGTGCTAAACTTGAATTCTATGAAGTAATCAGCGGTGGAGAAGGTGCTCGTTTATTAAACTCATTGATTAAAAACGTAGCCATCGTTAAAAATGATTCAACGGCAAATGATTCCATGGCACCAGTTGCCAAGCCATCTGCGTTAAGTAAAATATTAAAGCCTTTTGGAGACGGATCCGGTTCGGCCTTAGCACTAGTGAGTGCTGCCGATAGAAACGTATTGGAGTCGATGTTGGCCTCGGAAGAATACGAAACCATTTTAGGTTCATCTGTTAAAGTTGCTTACAGTGCAAAGCCTTCACAATATGACGCTAACGGGACAGAAGTTCAAAACTCTAACGACTATTTGGTCTACTTCTTGAGAAAAGATAGGGAAGGCAACGCTGCTTTGGCCTCAGATGATGAAAATATTATCGAGGATGCACGTGAAAATACCAACCAAACTGGTCAAATTGAAGTAACCATGCAAATGACACCTGCCGCTGCGTCTAGATGGGCTCAGGTGACAGGTTCGAACGTAGGTAATTACATTGCGATTGTTTTGGATAACAGGGTGTATTCAGCTCCTGTCGTAAACCAGAAAATATCTGGAGGTAATTCTCAGATATCTGGAAACTTTGATATCCGTGAAGCACAAGATTTAGCGAACGTATTAAAAGCAGGTAAATTACCCGCTCCGGCTCGCATTGTCGCGAGTGAGGTAGTCGGACCTTCTTTAGGTCAAGCTTCGATTACCAGAGGTTTGAATTCACTCATGGTTGGTTTCCTATCCGTAGTGATCCTCATGATCTTGTATTACAACCGTGCAGGTTGGATTTCTGTAGTTGCTCTATTGGGTAACGTGTACTTAATCTTAGGAGTATTATCTAGCCTAGGTGCTGCATTAACATTGCCTGGTATTGCTGGTATCATATTAACCGTGGGTATGGCCGTTGATGCGAACGTGTTGATTTATGAGCGTATTAAAGATGAACTTGCAAGTGGTAAAGGACTACGTAGTGCGATAGAACTTGGATTCAAACATGCGTTAAGCGCCATCATTGACTCGAACATCACGACGTTATTAGCGGGTATTATTTTGACATTCTCCGGTGCAGGTCCTGCATACGGATTCGCCATTATTCTTGTGATTGGTATCTTTAGTTCAATGTTCACCGCCTTATTTATCACTCGTTGGTTACTTGAGAATCGTGTGAAGAAAGGAAAAGATATTACGTTTGATACCTCTTGGAATAAAAACTTCTTGAAGAATAAGAGTTATGATTTTGTAAAGAATCGTAAGCGTTATTATGCGTTCTCTGCCTTGTTTATCTTGGCGGGTGCGATAGCATTCTTTATGAAAGGTGGTATCACAACCGGTATAGACTTTAAAGGTGGTACAGCCTTTATCATTCAATTGGATGACACCAAGAACTATGCTACTGAGGACATTAAAGAAGCACTAGATAACTCTCTTGAAGGATCTAGTAACGAGGTGAAATCTTTCGGTTCGGACGGACAGGTCAAGATCGTGACCACTTATTTGGTAGGAGATGATTCTAAAGATAAGAGAGATCGTGTAAGAGAGGATGTGTTGGCTGCATTGAAGCCTTTTGAAATGACAACACCTGAAGGTGCAGAGAGCCCTATACTACAATCAACTAGTGTGGGTGCTGCTATCGCAACAGAGACTAGAAATACTTCTTCTATGTTGGTATTGTTAGCAATCGTTGGGATATTCCTTTACATCGTTGTTCGTTTCCGCAGTGTAGCTTACGGATTGGGGGCAACCGTTGCATTGATTCACGATATTGCATTTGTACTATCGGCATTTGCTATACTTGACGGCTTGTTGCCATTTGCAACAGAATTTGATCAGCACTTCATTGCTGCCCTGTTAACATTACTTGGATACTCTATCAACGATACAGTAATTGTATTTGACCGTATTCGTGAGTTCCTAACCGGTCGTCGTACCGATAGAAATGATGTAACCATGATCAATAACGCAATTAACAGTACGTTAAGTCGTACGGTAGTTACCGCGGCAACCGTATTCTTGGTGTTGATCATATTGTTTGTGTTTGGTGGGGATGCCTTAAAAGGTTTCTCATTGGCGATGTTAATTGGTATCATCGCCGGTACTTACTCCTCAATATGTATTGCGACGCCTGTGGTGGTTGACTTCACATCTAAGAAGAAACTTAACAAATAATTTAACCCCGAAATAACGAGGAAAGCGGGGTTTGTACTCCGCTTTTTTTATATTCTATATGAAAGAGATACAATCAAAACAACTATTGGCTGCTGCAAGGGAATATGGTACGCCACTTTACGTATATCATGGTGAGAAAATCGAATCACAATATAATCGCTTGAAAGGGGCTTTTAAGGGTGTGAACGTTCACCTTCACTATGCCATGAAAGCCTTGAATAACATCAATATCCTGAAAATTATAAAAGGGCTTGGGTCAGGATTAGATGCGGTTTCCACTCAAGAGGTGAAACTTGGTTTAAGAGCTGGTTTTAAAGCCGAAGAAATCATGTATACCCCAAACTGCGTGAGCTTTGATGAGATTAAGGAGGCCGTTGAAATGGGAGTGATGATTAACATCGATAATATTTCCATTTTGGATAGATTTGGTCATGAATTTGGTGGCGATGTGCCTTGTTGCATTCGTCTTAATCCCCACATCATGGCGGGAGGGAATTCCAATATCTCTGTTGGGCATATTGACTCTAAGTTTGGTATCTCAATTTATCAGTTGAGACACGTCCAACGAGTAGTAGAAACACACAAAATGAAGATTAACGGTCTTCATATGCATACGGGTAGTGATATTTTAGATGCCGATGTATTTCTGAGAGGTGCGGAGCTTCTATTTGATGCGGCTCATCAATTTCCTGATTTGGAATTCATGGACTTCGGTTCTGGGTTCAAAGTTGGTTACAAAGAGGGTGATATCGTTACCGATATAGAGGCGATAGGATCAAAAATATCGAAAGCATTTACAGAGTTTTGTTCATCCTATGGCAGAGAGTTAGAATTGTGGTTTGAACCCGGTAAATTTATCGTTTCAGAAGCCGGTTCCTTATTGGTTGAAGTCAATGTAGTTAAAACCACTACTTCGACCGTTTTTGCTGGTGTGAATAGTGGACAAAATCACCTTATTCGACCCATGTTCTACGATGCTTATCACCACATAGAAAACATCTCCAACCCCAACGGAACACCTCGCTTATACAGCGTGGTTGGATATATCTGCGAAACAGATACCTTGGGTTATGATCGCCAAATTGCTGAAATCCGGGAAGGAGATATCCTCAGGATAAAAAATGCAGGTGCCTATGCTTTTAGTATGAGCAATAACTACAATGCTCGTTTAAGACCGGCAGAAGCCTTGTTCTATAATGGAGAATTGAATCTTATCAGACGTCAAGAGATACTAGAGGATTTAACACGGAACGAAATAGAAATTCTCTAATCTATTTTACGGATTCGAACTACGGTTCTAAACCCAATTGCTGCAGACTTATAGTCGCCTCTGCGCAGTTGAACGGCTGATGGATCTAGGTAATGAAATTCATCCAACCAAGATCCTCCCTTTACCATGAAATGTCTTTTTAAGGCTGATTTCTCATGTAAATAGCCTTTTAACATTTCTTCGGTTGCGGTTATGTCTGGGTTAGGAATTAAATTCTTGCTCATGGTATACAAATACTCTTGGTTGTTGTATATCCGACCCATGGCCCTCGAGGATGTCCATTCGGCCACATTCCCTAATAAATGACTGGGCAATTTACGTTTACCGTGTTCAGCAAGGGTCAAATGAAATGCTCCTTCTGGATGGAATACAAGCGCTGCTAAACGAGCCGTTTGAACAATACCCAAATTAATATCATAAAGATGGGTCAATACGTAACGATTCACAGGGTCCTCACCTTGCGAAACTTTTGGCGCTTCGGCTTTGCAATATTCATGTACAGCTTTGACATATTCAGCCTGAGTAGGGAGGTCAACCTCGATTTTATAACCTGCTGGTAGCCACTTTCGATATTCCTTATTTAATTGAATTTCCAGCCAATTGCAATATTGCGTTGCCTGATATTGAGAAACGCCTACAACTGGATATTGGTTATATGCCTCATGGGAAAAGTAATATTTACCCATAACCCACAAGTTTTCATGAATACCTCTCCATACGGATGTGTCCGGCATAGCCCATGTAGCCGTAATGCCTTTCCCCTTAAAAAATACCCCGTTACTATCGGATAAAAACCTCCGATACTCTAGGTTTGTGACTTCTTCTTTAGCAATGTAAAAAGGACTGATTTCAAATGTTTTTTCAAGGCATCGAATGCTATCGTACCCCCACTGTTTATAGAATCGAACATAGGAGTCATTGCCAGCTGGGTTCCAATACTTTTTCCCCAATTGTTTCTTGAGCTTTTTTGCCCCTGTTAAGGCTATTCCTTTTAGTGGATAATCATAAGGGTCATACCAATATTTTAGTTGGTATTCTCTTGGTGGAATTTTTTGTGAGAATAAAGGATTTGTCAATATCCAAACCGTAAGGAATATTATAATCAGCCGTTGCTTCATTGAAGTTACATGAGTGCAGGGTTCGAATATACTCTTTTATTGAGCTTTAAATCTTGCAGTAGTCGACTAACGGGTCTAAGAGTAAATACCCATTGCTTGCCGTACCCAGTTGGAACCCAGGAGAATTCCAACTGCCAACAGTGCAAGTTACGAGCAACCGTAAATTGTGAACCTTCAAGGCTTCCTGCTCTAAAGTCATATCCCGTTTGATATCCTATTTTCCAGTTATCTGTGATGGAAATATCCCCGGAAATTCTGAAACGATTGGTCGACAACCTTGCAGATGCTATGGGAGTTTCCGCATTGTAGTTGGCCATATAAGAGAAGTTAACGGACCATGGGATATTGAAATCGTAATATCGACCACGATTATTCTGAATATTCCTTAGTTCTTGCTCCTCCTCAGGAATTGCCTTCTTCGGTATAAAGGAATTACTGGTTTTCTTTTTCTTGAACGTTTTAGCATTTAGGCTAGTATTGATGTTTATACCCGCCGATCTAAGTCTCATCAAGGAACCGTTTTCTTGTAATACATATCGATTGATGGTTCTTCCAGCATCGGTTCTAACATAGGGACTATAATTGGCATTGGCGTTGATACGGATGACTTTGGCAAGAACCGTGTTGAACGTCATTCGGATATCAGAAAATTTCAAGCTGTCAGCAAATAAATTATAACTACCACTGAGATTGAGCTGATCGATAATGTTAAACTTCTCAGCTTTGGCTTTTTTTGTTGAATCCGTGCTAATGCCTGTTTTCTTTCCTTGTAAGTTATTGTTTAAGCCAAAGCTAACGAGACCAGTTTGTCGCTGTGTTAGGTTTCCTGCTGGACTGTTCGAAAAAAGGTTGTAATCAATAACTTTTCCGCTTGTATCCATGTAGGTTCTCGTCCATCCTCTACTGTAGGGGTCTATTTCCGGTGAATAAGATATTCCCATTCTTGGAGTAATGGTATGTCGAATAGCGGTTACTCGCCCAAGATTCAGTCCATTAAATGTACCGTAAATATTTGTTTTTAGAGAGCTTGAGAAGCTGTATGCATATTGTCTGAAGAAACCTGAAGTATCTGACTCAATGATTGAATTATCGATGCTATTAATTTCCTTGGTAATACCTTTAAAATGCCAATTTTCTCGATAATTAAATGAAGGAGTGAAATTCAGTATACCATCAAATAGTTTAATATTGGTATTGATAGGAATAGAATGTTGTACTCCGGACCGAAAATCAGCCAAGGCATCTTGATATCGGTCACTGAATAGTATAGAATCTTTGGTATTGATTTGATTTTGCATATTTCCGCTGTAACTCAAACGCAATTGTTGGTACCATTTTTGATTGCTTCCTGTTTTCGATGCGAACGGCGTCAAACTAGAAACACCCAAATTAATGGATGGAAGGTCTAAACGAAAGTCACGGGTTTGGGTGTTCTGCGTGTGTCGCGCAGCCATGGATAAATTCACCTTATTTTTAAAAAAGGATTGACCATAGTTGATGCTGGAAGTGAATTGATTATTCGACAGATTATTGATGTCTCGGCTATTGCGTTGATTGAAGCCGCTGGTGACAATGTTTATGTTTCCCCCAAGTCTAACACCCGGCAAGTATTTTGGATCTAAATTGAAATTCGAGCGAATGGCAAAATCATTAGAAAAAGCAAAGGTTGGGGAAGTGATTTCAGCGCCGTTTGAAAACCGACTATATTGTAAGTTTAAGGTTCCTCTGAAGACATAGCGCTTGTAGTATTGCGTTTGAAGTGCGGCACGGAAGTCTCCATTTAAATAAGCATCTGTGTTAATCTGGATATCTGAGTGCTGACCAAGCCCAATGTAATAGCCAAAGTTTTGAAGGTAAAAACTTCTATTGAAACTATTGAAACCCAACGATGGGAATAAAATACCATCGCGTTGTCCCTTTTTCAAAGGAGCGAGTCCAAATGGTAAAGCAATGGGAGTGGGGATTCCTTGAA
>JAYYCN010000157.1:0-5805 GCA_036161795.1 Bacteroidota bacterium | reverse complement strand
CTCAGAAGCGAAGGAAATTTATTTGAGAATTACAGAAATAGACCCAAATTACGCTCTTGCGTATTACAACGTGGGTATTATTGATATGAGCTCAAATCAATTTGAAACTGCCGTTGATTATTTCTCTTCAGCCATTGAGCGAGATCCAATGTACGGCAAAGCTTATTTAATGAGAGGACGATGTTTTATGAAATTGGGAAGGGTCAAAATGGCCGAAAATGATTTTCTAACGGCTCAATTAGATTCAAAAACCACGTTTGAAGCTAGATCAGAATTAGGTAGATTATTAATTTCTCATAGAAGGTTTACTGAGGGCATACGGATACTGGATCAGTGTCTGCAATCTACAGATACCAATCAATTGGTATTACTTACTCGTGCGAGTGGCTTATTTGAAACTCATCAATATAAAAAGAGTTTACGTGATTGTAACCGTGTTTTGGGAATGAATAAAGAGCGCTGGGAAGCCTATCTGATCAAGGCAAAGAACTTCTTAGAAATTCCTAGACTCGACTCTGTGGAAATTAATTTAGAGTATGCCCGACTGTACAGTAATGATGAACCTCAAGTATTAGCAGCTTATTCGGAATATCATTTATTAATGGACGAAAGTGCTTTGGCCATAGCGTTTGCCGAAAAAGGTTTGAAGTATAATCCAGATAACATCCCTTTAAAAATAAATAAAGCGAGGGCACTAGATGGAATGGAGCAGTTTGAGAAAGCAAATATGGTATACGCGGAAATTGGACAATTGGCTGATAGTATACCGGAATTTCATTTTTATTTGGCTCAAAATATGCTCTATCTGGGCGATACTGCTTCTGCAATTATCGAACTAACCGACGCGGTAGCCTTAAGGAGGGATTATCCTCAGGCGTACACCTTAAGATCAATAATTAAGGCCAAAGTAGGGGATGCCGTTGGTTCTGCAGAAGACAGAGAAAGGGCAAAAGGTGAATTGTTATGGAAGGTGCCAACGTCAATTTCAAGTGGACTAAATGTAACATCCGATACTACGGTATCTCCCATGTAGTGTAAACAATATATGGGGCCCATGGGAATTTCATGGTTCCGTAACCCCATGGTAGGGTCTTTAGTATGATATCAGCGCCTCTACCTTCAACTTCGATATTCCATTTATCTTCACTTTTAAAGGCTATTCCTCCTCGTTGTAAGAAACTCTCCACGAAACCCTCGAGGCTCGCATTTACCATTATTGGCCATTGACCTATCACGGCTTTTAAAAATGTTTGGGCTTCTTCTTGGTCTGATTCCGAGATGTCTTCTAAAATCGTAATTTCATTTTCAGCAGGTATTCCAGATATTATTCGTGCAATGAGGTCCTGATTTCCCTGGTTTTTTTTGTCATCACTCATATTTAGTTCCGCGATATACAACAATAAACGATAGGCTTTGACCTGTTCACGTTCTGACTTAAATTCTTGTTTTTCAACCCAGTCCAAACGTCTAAATAAAGTAGAATAAAAAGGTGCAAGCAACATCAAACCGCAATTAGCTGTTTTAAATCTTGTTCCGCGATCGATTTCTTTTTTAATTCCCTCGTCTTTAATATGGTCTGTTTCAATGGGTTTTAATTCGTTAACAAGTGGTATTTCACTGTCGAACAGAGCTTGAAAATCAGATGAGACTATTTTACTTACCGCATTTGGTTTTTTATGTTTTTGGTTGAATTCATAAGAGATTTTTTGCTCTAACATTTTGGTAGTAGCATCGTCAATTAGTTGTAATATATTTACGATCTCTTCCTGAGAAAGACTTACCCTTCCTTTGAAAATATCTATTAAGTAAGGGCGCAACAATTTTTTTTCTAATTCATGAAAATCAAGTTTCGTTTTAATGTCTTTAATCGTATTCGGCAATACCTCCAGACTTAGCATACTACTTACCCATAATAAATGGCTCATGCCCGCATGGCTTTCAATGCCGCTTTGAATCAACCAACCCATGACCTTCGGTATAAAAAATTCTCTAATGATAATTTCTTTGCGCGAGGAATATTTATTCGCTATCTCTTCCATGAGTAAAAACAAATCTTCCTGAGCATCTGGAACTCTGGAAATGAGTTTTTTAGTAAATTCTTCTAAAAGTAGTACTTGATTATCGTCAAAAATATTAGCGAGTTTTACCCGAATCGGTTGCCAAAAGAGTTCATTTTGTTCGAATTTTTGAGTTATTCTATTTTCAAAAGCAGCCCAATGCTGCTCAATATTATCTGAGGTTGTTAAATGGAAGAATTGGGGGATGTTGTCCGGCTGGGATAATGATGCGATTTCGTGTTTTAAGTGGGATACAACTTGCCGATAAAGCGCGGATTGATCTTTGTGTATTTCTGTTTTAGTTGATACATCATACCAAAGGCGCTCTATTAGCGCATGTATTTTTTCGAGCCAAGTTAGTAGTGGCTTGTCCGTTAATTCGGTTATCCATCCTTGTGATTTAAGTACTTTTGATCCTAACGATAAAGTTTTTAATTGCTCCATCCATGGTCTAATGTGTTGAATAAATTCGTCATATTCTAGATCGTTGTTGATTGCTATATTTACTAGGTGATGTAATAATAAGTCTAGTTCGCCTTGAATATTATCTGATAGTGACTTAAACAGAATGTTGTTCAAATCTAAAGTTTGATCGGACTCAATTATCTCAGTATTATCGAGGAATTCCTCAATTGCTCTATTGATTTTCCTGATGGTCAGAAACAGGGAATTTTCTACCTTGGGGTTCACCCAATCTAAGGAGCTAAACGCATTGTGCAGCTGTTCGAATATTTTTGGAGATTCGATAGGATTTGTATCTGATTTCTTATTTTGTGTATCAACTAATGTTATCTCTTTTGATGCTGTATTGAGTATAGTTTCAAAAAATGGATGTATATGATCGCTTGTGTGAATAATTTCTAGTATATCTCGGCGACTAAGTTTTTTTATGAAAAAACTCCAAAAATCATCACCTCTAGAAAGATCTTTAAGAATTGGAGATTTTTTTGCAGTTGAAATCCAAGCTTTAATTTGCGTTTTGACCCAAGTTTTTACACTTGAGTTCCATTCCTCGTTGCGTAGGGTGGCATTAGCATTTCGTATGATATCATCCCAGAAGAGATCTTCATTTTCAATGGTGAGAACCATCTCGAGTGATTTTATAATATTTCTAACTTCTGAGGGTTGAAGTAACGGATGAGAGAAGATATAGTCAACAAGGTATTTGTAATTATTAGGAGAGTCGATGGATTCTAAAGGTTGGACCCCTAATTTGCTATAGTTTGTGGAAATTCGTTTTTTTAATTGCGGTTGCACAAATTCATCCAAGATCATCATTTCGCTCAGTTCAAAACCGTGGTTCTTTTTAAGAAATGCAAGCCAATTTTTAGTTTCGCGAAGATTTAGTGATTGGATTAGAAATAATTCTTCCGTTAGGATTAAAGCCCAATCAAGTTTGGTCTTTGGAGAATCCAACATCATCAACCGGAATTTGATTTGGCTGAGAAATTTCAAGGCTACAGCCAAACCCAATCTGACTCTAAGATAGCGATGAACTTCCCAAATGCTGTCTTCGCTTAAAACCCATTGGTATGTATATCGTTTTGAAACCCTGTCTACCACTTTTTTCAGCCCCAATACCTGAGATAGTTGGTAGTACCCTTGGTTATTTTTTGCTCGGAGTTTGGCCCACCATTTGTGGGCGTTGAGATTTTCGGAGATTTCTTGGAAATTATTGGTCGGGCCTTCTTCATCTTGAGCGATAAGAGCGAGTCCTAGCAGGTCACTATTGACAATAGAATCAAATGAAATTTTTTGATTCGCCATTTTGACAAACTCAACTCTTTGTTCATCCTCAGAAGGACTTGTTTGGAAGTATGATTCTGCTTGTTGCTCTGTTATAACTAAATCTATTTTATCCTTCTCTGATTCACTCAATTCATCTAATGAAGAGGATATCAACCGTTGAATAAATTCACGAATAACTTTAGGGGTTTCTATCGAAATGACTTCAAATAGTTCATTGGTAATAACACTTAGCTTATAAACAATACTTGGATTAGGCTCGCTGTTATAAAGAATTTGATATGTGCGATTTAAGCTGAACCATAAGTAATCAGGAGCGGATATATATTCAGCAAAATTATTTATCTGCTTGAGTATATGAGCATCTTGTGTATGGAGTTGGTTGTAAAGTATTAATAATATTTTACGTATTTCTAAAGGGATTAGACGGAACGAAGAAGTATTTAATTTGTTGGAATATAAATACGTATTTATTGGATGTAAGGTTGATTCTTTTTGCCATCCTATTTGATCACTGAAATTGGAGGGATTTGATAGGTCGAATACCTCTTGGATTAGTTTCTGGAGCTCAAGAAGTTTAGTTTGGGGAATAAAGCTGGACTTGGTTAATTCCAACATAAATGGAATTAGATTATGATACATGCTCAGCATTACAACATAGAGTTTATTGCTTGACTCTATTGCAATTATTACCTCTTTCAATGACTCAATGAGATGTGTTACATCTTCTATATATTCCAGTTCTTTTTTTGGGTAATTTCCTAATTGAATACTAGTTTGAATTTTGCCCCAAAGGGTTAAAAGTTCCTCTAACCAAAGAGTTATTAAACCACTTGGCGTCAAATCAAAAGATAAGTTCGTATACAGATTTTTTATTTCTTCTTTATTGAATCGTTGAAGAAACAGGTAAAATTCTTTGGTATCCTCAAATGCGAAGTCATCCGATTGAGACTTTTTTCTTTTTTCCCAGTCCAATACTTTAGCCAACCAATCCTTTAATTCCTTAATTTCTGTGGTTTCCTTTATTTCATTTTTCTCCTGTAGCCAACTTGAGAAATCTTGTAATTCATTGGTATCTATTTCAGGTCTTATTTTTCTGTTAGGTTCAATCTGATTATAAATGATATCAGCAGATTCTTGTGTATCGAAACTATAGTTCAGTATATTCCATTCTTCTATTGCTTGTAAAATATAACTGAAGCCTAATGTGAAATTCCAGCCCCACTCGATACTCGATTGACTGCTTAATAATCGGTATATATTGTTCCATATAAGCTTTAGAAGCTCTTGTTCTACCGGGATTAAGTGAATCCATTTTTGTGCTGAAAATGATTTGTTAAATTCGTTTTGAGAAATTTGGTAATGCTCTAAAAAATGGTTGAATATAGGAGTAAGCTCATTGAACCGATCGAACCATTTTTTTCTTAGTTCCGTTCTATTAGATACAATATTTTCTTGATTTGAAATGTATTGAATCCAGTCATGTTTGATTTGCGGAGGCAATAGGTTGAGGATTGCATCACTGATTAGAACGGGCGCTTTATTAATTTTCAGTTGCTTTTCTATTCTCTTAATCAATTGAATTTTTTCCTGATTCGAAATGGCAGAATCGAGGTGTATCAAAATCCAATATGCCCAATTTGAGATGTTTAGTTTATCTCCCAACCTCGAAAGTATATCTAATATGACATGAGGTTGTTGGGAAGGATTTAAACCATTGAATATGGTTTTAATATTGGAATTACGAATGGAAGGGATTTGCAGGCCTTTCCATTGTTTTATTATGATTTCATCAATGATTGAATTTCTTTGTGGCGTATGAAGTAAATCAATCATTGAACCGTTGTAAACCGTTTGGTAAATTGTACTTAAAATTTCTTCCCAATCTTTTTTTTCTATTTGATCCAGATTGAAATCATTGAGAAGTGTTTGGAATTGAGTTTTCTCGCCATGGTTTAGTCCTATCCACCATCTCATCCAACTTCGGAATTTTAATGCAGGA
>JAYYCN010000156.1:0-5984 GCA_036161795.1 Bacteroidota bacterium | reverse complement strand
AATTACTGCAATTATCGCACAGTTTACAAGCATTGGAACAGCTCAAAAACCGCTATTCTACTATCACAGAATCAACCTTAGCGGCTCAAGCTAAATCCATTTCCGATACACACTCGATCTCACATTCCATACAAGAGCACATCTTAGAAGGTGCACCCGTGAATATAAGTAAGGGCGGTGTTTTTAGAGCAGATATCAATCCAGAATTAAAAGAATTAAGGGAACTTTCCACAAACGGGAAAGACCGATTAATTGAGATTCAACAACGAGAAGCAGACGTTACTGGTATCAGTTCTCTGAAAATTGGGTTCAACAATGTGTTTGGATACTACCTAGAAGTCACCCATGCACATAAAAACAAAGTACCTGAGTCTTGGATTAGGAAACAAACCTTGACTAACGCGGAACGATATATAACACCAGAGCTCAAAGACTATGAAGAAAAGATTTTGAATGCAGAAGGTAGAATCCAAAATCTAGAAAGTATCTTATGGGAACAATTTGTAGCAACTTTGTCTGAGACTATTCTTCCCATTCAAAAAGCCTCCACTACAGTTGCTTCATGGGATGTTATGGCTGGATTTGCTCAGGTAGCCATTGATAGGAACTACACAAAGCCCACCATTTCCGAGGATCGAATTCTGGAGCTCAAAGCTTGCCGTCATCCAGTGATCGAGGCTCAGTTACCCCCTGAAGAAAGTTATATCCCCAATAATATCAAGCTGGACCCTGAAAATCAACGCATGATTATTCTTACGGGTCCAAATATGAGTGGTAAGAGTGCGGTTCTCAGGCAAACGGCCCTATCGGTATTAATGGCCCAAATAGGCTCATTTGTTCCTTGCGAAAATGCAACAATAGGTTTGGTAGATAAGGTGTATACGCGAGTCGGTGCGTCAGACAATATCAGCCTAGGTGAAAGTACGTTCATGGTTGAAATGACCGAAACAGCCAGTATTCTTAATAATCTGAGCGACCGAAGTCTGGTATTGCTAGACGAAATTGGCCGAGGTACCAGCACATACGATGGAGTATCTCTGGCATGGAGTATTACGGAATACTTACAAAGCCACCCCGGCAAACCAAAAACCTTATTCGCCACCCATTACCACGAGCTAAATGAATTAGAAAATAAATTGGAGGGTGTAAAGAATTATCATATTGCCGTTCGCGAACGAGGGCAACAGATTGTGTTTCTTAGAACCCTAGAGCGAGGTGGAAGTGAACATAGTTTTGGTATCCAAGTAGCTCAATTAGCGGGTATTCCCAACTCGGTATTGCTTAGAAGTTCAGAGATTTTGGAACAATTAGAAGAATCCAGATTAAAAAACAAACAACGCAATGTTCTAAAAAAGACCGACGCAAAGCCCGTTTATCAAATGAACATGTTTCAAACGGAGGATCCCGTTCTCAAACAACTCAAGGAATCGCTGGGTGAACTTGATATCAATACCATGAGCCCTATCGATGCTTTATTGGCCCTTCAAAAAATCAAAGGGATTATCCCGAAGGATTAAAAGGAATAATTACAACCTAGTGAAGGAAGGAAAGGCAACTGGTCTACCCGTGCGCTTCTTACCCTGTCGTAGTAAAAGATATTGGCACGGTTGTATACGTTGATGATGCTAAAAAGTAATTTAAACTCTTTACCTTCTTTAAGTTTCCATAGTTTACTTGCTGAGAAATCCAAGCGGTGGTAATAAGGCAATCGACCCTGATTTATCGGGCCGTAAAGTATACCTAAATCACCGTTCTCAGAGGTGTAATCTGTTGAGATACCGCCACTGAAATCGTATTTCTCGTAATATCCTTGGGTTTGTGTAAATGGAAATCCACTACCTAAGTTCCACCGTAACGAAATATCGACGGGGTTCTTTTCATCGAATGTGTAACTCACCACGAAATTAGCATTGAGCCTACGATCAAAAATGGGTTGATAAGTCTGTTGCCCGTCAAACCGATTCACATAAGTCAAAGAATACACGCTCCAAACATACCAATGCTTATCTTGATATTTAAGGGAAATATCTCCACCATATGCATCGCCCGTTTCAATGATAAAGTCTTGTCTTAGACGTTCGGGTTTATCTTGATTTTGGTTATCGTCCTCGAAGAGTTTATCTCGGTTGATATTGGTGATTTGATTGAAAATTTTCACAAAAGACTCCACGTTCAGCGTTAAGTTTTTATTTAGACGGAAATCCGTACCAATAACGCCATGATCTGCTTTTTGCAAACGATGCGTAATGGGTTGCCCATTAAAGTTATCGGGTAAGTTATCCGGCCCAGACAAAAAACCATAGAATAGATTCACCACATCTCTATCGCTGATTGCAGATAATAAATTCTGAGAGTATCGACCGACGGCCATTTTAATGCCCCAACCCTTAAATGGAGTATACCTCATTTGTATTCGAGGTTCTAAACTTCGGTTGCCTAATGAAGCATAGTACTGAATACGGTATCCCAAATCGGCAACAAAATTTTTTCTTAAAATCTTATAGTTTACAAATCCGTTTAATTCAGTGGTATTCTCTAACTGATTGATTCGTCGATTATTAGAATTATAAATTTGGAAATCCGTAGAAAATGCATTGATTTCAATCCCCCATTTAAAGGCATCTTTTCTAAAATTATAATTGAAGTTCATGCCTAAGTTGAAGCCTCCGATATCACTGCTTCTAGGGCGATTATCCAGTTCTTTTTGCTCAATGTGGTAATTACTGTAAAGAAAGAATCCGTCTACCCGCGTCTTAGCTTGCTCCGGTACAACGAGGAACTTTCCACCCACACCAACAGAATTCCATGCATAGCTTGTGGTACTAGGGAAATCTACGATATCGCTAAAATAAAAACCATATAGTCTACTGTATCCACCATTAGATGAATTATTACTAAACTTCAAAAAGAAATCACCGAAATTATAGGGTAACCTGTCCGGGTCCGCATAATTGTAAAGCAATTTAGAAGATTGTTTTAGAAATGAGATTCTAAAGGAAAAAGACAAGCTACTGTTACTTTCTCCCTTTTTAAACTTTTTAATGGGACCTTCTAACACATATTTTGATGTAAATGTTCCAGCACCAATTTTTTGTTTCCACCTGTTTCTATCTCCGTCACGAGTTTTTACATCCACAATGGCAGATACCCTTCCTCCGTATTGCGCACCAAACCCAGCTGTGTATACATCTGCACTTTCCATTAAGTCGGGGTCAAATACAGAATACAGTCCAATGGAATGGAATGGATTGTAAATGGTCATTCCATCGAGCATCACCTTGTTCATAACAGGAGACCCTCCCCTAATGTATAACTGTCCGCCTTGATCCCCACTAAAAACAACACCAGGAAGTACCTGAAGATATTGCACCAGGTCAGGTTCAGCTCCAACAGATGGCAGTTTAGCAAGTACTTTGGCGTCTACTTCTTGTACTGAAACTTGGGCATCTTTTCTTCTAGCTTTAACGGTAATATTGACGGCTTCTAGAGATTCAAAAGGTGTCAGGTAAAAATCTTTTTTAGAGTTTGCACCCGGATTAACAGTCACTCTCTTGATGAATGTATCAAAACCGTTTTTAAAACAGACAACAGTATATTCTCCAGGGGTAAGTTTTGTTACCGCGAAAAACCCGTCTTCATCTGTTTGAGTCAGCACATATTCTGGAGACACGAAAACCTGCGCATTCCCTAGTCTATCTCCATTTTCGGAATTGTAAACAAAGCCTCTAAGGTCACCATTTTCTAAAACTTGGGCCTCTAAAGTATGATAGGCAAAAAAGCCAATTAGAATCCAAGCCCAACGCACGATTTTCATAAAAGGACGAAAATACGCAAAGTGCCATTAAATCTCTAATTTTGCACCTTTATGGTATACCGATTTAAAATTTGGTTTGAGCACATGGATGAAGTCATCCGTTGGATAGACATTAAACCGTCCCAAACATTCTTCGAATTTCACGAAGCCATTCAAGACGCCATCGGATTTGACAAAAAGGAATTGGCGAGCTTTTATGTTAGTGATGCAAAATGGAAAAGGTTGTTTGAGATTATGCGTGAGGACATGACAGATGGTAACGAAGGCGTGGAGGAGGCCTTACCTGTGATGTTGATGTCGCAGGCCTCATTACGCGATTATGTGAATGATCCACACCAAAGATTTGTATATGTAACCGATTACCTCGCAAATTGGACCCTTCTATGCGAACTTATCTCAATAGAAGAATCCTCTAAATCCATGTCTTACCCATGTGTTTTCAGAAGCGAAGGAAAAGCGCCTAGACAAAGAGAAGACAGTAAGTTCAAAATGCTTGATGACAGTGAATTTGATGCAATCGCTGCAAAAATATTAGCGAACAAGGGCATAAAAAATGAACTTACCGAAGAATTCAATCAATTCGGTACAAACGAAGAAGATCTGGAACAAGACGATGAATCTTCTTCTGAAAACGACTTGGATAGTTTCTAAATAATGGGCCACCCTACCAAGATATGGATTATTGCAGGCCCAACGGCCTCAGGAAAAACCTGTCTAGGTATCGAAATAGCAAAAACCTTCAAGACGGAAATCATCAATTTTGATAGCCGTCAATTATACCAAGAAATGAATATTGGAGTGGCTCGACCAACAGCGGAGGAGCTAACTCAGACCAAACACCACTTAGTCGGTAGCCACTCGGTCACTGATGCAATTAATGCTCAATCATTTAGAGACTGTGCATTGGCCTGTTTGAATCATGTCGTATCAAGAACAGGGTCGGCCGTATTGGTCGGGGGAACAGGACTTTATCTCAAAGCACTGCTTCATGGCTTTGATGCCTTACCCAAAACCAGTACAGAAACGAGGGACCAAATGGAACTAAAATATCAATCTTATGGTTTGGAAGGTTTATTGCAGGATATCCAAAATATTGATCCGTTAGCTTGTAATCATTTTGACGTACAAAACACCGCCAGAGTAAAACGTATTTGGGAAATACTACATGAATCACCCAAACCACTATCCAAACAATTTCAAGGAAACCAAACTCCATTTCCCTATTCTTACCAAGTTCTCTATATCGACATGCCCCGCGCTGATTTGTATGATAGAATCAACCTACGTGTGGATAGAATGATAGATCAAGGCCTTGAGAAGGAAGTACGCAGCTTAGTGCCGTTTAAAGATCTAAGTCCCTTAAAAACATTGGGGTATAGCGAGTTTTTCGACTATTTTGATGGTCATCGTAACTTAGACGATACCGTATCCCTAATCAAACAAAAAACACGTAATTACGCTAAAAGGCAAATGACTTGGTTTAGAAACCAGCAGGAAGGAATTTGGGATTCACCTGAAAACTTACTTAGTTTTATACATCATAAATCGGCATGAACGAAGCACTGATCAGTTTATTTACCTTAACTATTTTAGAGATTGTATTAGGAATTGATAACATCATTTTTATCACTATTCTTGCGGGAAAGGCAGAAGAACAGCATCAATCCAAAGCAAGAACCATTGGCCTGCTAATGGGAATGTTAGTAAGGATTTTTATGCTACTCGGAATCAATTGGATACAGCAACAAACCAATCCGATAATAAGCGTATCGGAACTTCATTTAACCGCTAAAGACCTGTTACTATTGGGAGGCGGTATGTTCTTATTATTTCAGAGTGTGCGTGAGATTCATTTGAAAATTATAGGACATAATCCCAAGGAACAAGAATCTGGAAAAAAATACGGATGGAGTACCCTAATGCTACAGCTGTTATTGATTAACTCCGTATTTAGTTTGGATAGTGTCATCACGGCTGTTGGAATGGCAGATCATCTATGGGTAATGATCACCGCTGTGGTATTATCTATGATTGTGATGTTGATGGCAAGTCGACCCATAGCGGATTATGTCAACCAAAACCCATCCATCAAGATACTGGCTCTGTCCTTCTTGGTTTTGATTGGCGTTAGTTTGCTAGCCGAAGGTTTCCACCAGCACTTAAATAAAGG
>JAYYCN010000155.1:0-4415 GCA_036161795.1 Bacteroidota bacterium | reverse complement strand
TTCGAATTACATTATTCCTACGGGTGATACTATCACAACGAATCCATATTCCAAAAAGACTAGTTTAATCGACTCAGGTAGATATGCTTGGGTTTTGGTGGATACGTTCAATTGTCAATATGATTCTGTTTTCACCATTGATATCAATCCATTACCATTATCTGATTTTAACTTCAAATCATCTTTCTGTTCGAACGATAATATTGAATTTATTGATAGTAGTAAAGGTCGGTCATTAAAATATAATTGGGAGTTTGATTCAAGTGCTAGTATTTCAAATTCAAATTCAGCAGGTCCATTATTTGTAAATTTCTCAGATACGGGTATTAACTCTGTGAAGTTAACTGTTGAATCAAGTGATGGATGCTTTCATGATACAACAAAAAGTTTTCTAGTTTACGATTACCCCAGGGCTAAAATATCATTAAGTTCAGATACGGCATGTTTCCGATCGAATGTAATTAGATTCATTGATAGCAGTGTGTACAATGGAAGATCAAAAATTGTAAGTGTCAATTGGTATTTTGATTCCTTACTTACAGGGTCAAGTAAAGATACCCAAAATGGGTTTAATCCGGTTGATGTGAGTTATTCATTTATTGGAAATAAAAGTATTACCCTAGTTGTTGCTGACTCACTTGGATGTTCGGATACAGCAGACGTTTCGGTTACAATTTTAGATCATCCGAATGCAGAAATATATCACACAGATACAAACCTTTGCAAACGTTCAAATAAGTTTAAGTTTGTTGATACTTCATTAAAAACAACATTAAATTTAAACAAGTGGTTTTGGAATTTTGATGTGACCAATAGCCCAAAAAGATCGAATATCGATACAAGTAATAGCAAAGGTCCGCATGAGGTTGTTTATAGTGATACGGGTTCATATTTAGTAAGCTTAGTTGCCTCTGATGATTTTGGTTGTAAGGACACTGCCTTCTCAAAAGTATACGTCCGAAACGAACCTAGATCAATTTACAGTCCGTTTGATAGCACGGGTTGTGTAAATAAAACAATCTTCAAAATCACCAACAGTAGTACATTAAATGGTAAACCAATTAGGAACCAAAATTGGTTTATCAATGGTAAGTTAGAATCAACTGACTCTATTCTGTCATTTACATCAAAAACGAGGGGGCCGTTGAACGGAGAACTGATAAATACAACAAAATTTGGTTGTTCAGATACAGTGAAATTCACTCTCTTAGTGGATACTCTACCAGATATACAAATCAAGAGCGACACACAATGTATTTCTGGTAATAAGTTCTATTTTGAAAATATTGCCAATAATTATTCTCAAAAGATTCATAAATATTACTGGGATTTCGGTGATGGAGATAAAGATTCATCAAATGTACCAAATGCGCTAAAAACGTATGACAGTATTGGTGTTTACAGGGTACAATTAGCAGCTGTAACACCCTACGGATGTGATGATACAACTGCTGTTGACATAATTATTGGGCGAGACCCTCTAGCGGGAATAGCTATTGTTCAAGATCTGGTGTGTTACAATACTCCTTCGGCAGTATTACAAGCCTATGGATTGTCAGGTAATCAGCCATTTAGATATTTTTGGTATGGTGATACAAATCTGGTTGACACAAGATTAACAGGCGTTGGCGCGGGCAATCATTTTGTTATTGTACGGGATAGATTTGATTGTTACGATACAGCAGAAATATTAATGATCCGTCCTGACTCATTGAATAGTGTAATGGAAAGCAACCATGCTCTTTGTAAAGGAGATAACTCCGGCAGAGCTAGGGTATCCGCGTTTGGTGGATCACCCCCTTATAATTATCAATGGAATGTACCTCGTTTTCAATACATGGATACATTGTTGGATCTAAAGGCCGGGGAATATAAAGTCACAATAACGGATAGTAAGGGATGTGAAATAATGGATTCAACCGAGATCTTTGAGCCCGATTCGCTGCGTGTAAATATTTCTCTCGACCAACCTATATTATGCTCTGGAGATAAAAATGGGATATTAGAAACTCAAGTATCTGGTGGAACTAAGCCTTATCGATATTCATTAAATTTCTCAGCATATAGCAACTCAAATAAATTTGACTCTTTGGGATCAGGTATTTATTCAATTAGAGTACTGGATACCAATGGATGTAGAAACCAAGATACCATAACCGTCGTTCAGCCAATTCCATTGTCTGTATCATATACAGTGGATTCATTAATATGCTATGGTGACAGCAGTGCCAGCATTGTTACTTTCCCGGTTGGTGGTACGAAACCATACTTTTATACTTGGGAGAAAGAAGGAGATTATTTGGGTGGGGATTCGTTTTTGACAAATATTCCATCTGGAAAATACAATTTCAAATTATACGATAGGTACGGGTGTGAAACTCAAAGAGAAATTAATATACTATCACCTTTCCCCTTTCAAGGAGACTATGAATATCCAGCTAAAATATGTGATGGTGGTGAGGTGAAATTCTATTCAAAAAATGCACCAAATAGGACAATATGGACTAAAGGGTTGAACAGCTATGGCTTGGATACATTGCGATTTAAACCATTTACATTTAATGATACGGGTTGGTATGGAGTTCAAATGTTTAATGAATTGGGATGCCCTTTTAAGGACTCATTCAGGGTAGACTTATTCCCAGGTGCTACAATTAGTAGAGATACAGTTGTTTGTGAAGGTGATCCATTTAGGCTTCAAGTATTCAATAGTATCTCAACAAATTGGATTGGCCCTATTAATAATAGATTCAATGGTAGCATTGTATTTAAACCAGTAGCATCGATTTTGGATTCTGGTATATATACGGCTTATACACAAAGCCCCAATGGATGCAGAGATACGCTAAATATTAATTTAGAAGTTAGACCACGTCCATGGTTATCACTTTCGCCTTTAATAAAGAGAGAGTATTGCGAAGGTGAAAGATTGATGCTTATTTTTAGGGCCTCTGAACCATTAAAGAATAAATGGTATGGACCCAATTCAGGAATGATTGCGGAAAATACAGATTCCTATGTCATTGAGGAACTTAAATCATCAGATGAAGGCAAATACACAATTCAGGTTGAGTCGAATATAGGTTGTAAATCTCAAGTCGATACGGTTATTAAAGTAGGGAAGAAACCTGATGCAATAATGCAAATAGGACCGACGGATAATTGCTTTCTTGCAAATAGAACTGCCTTGACATTTTTGAATAGAACGAAGGACTTTGTAACACAACTATTATACTACAACGATTCTTTGGTTTCAGTGAATTTACCATTTTCGTCTATACAAGGTAAAGAGGGTGATATTGATGTTAAGTTAGTTGTGATTAACTCAGATGGTTGTGCTGATTCTATTGAGTATACATTAGGAGTACTACCTGAACCTGAGATTTATGTACCAAATTCTTTCACTCCCAACGGCGATTTTACTAATCCTTATTTTCTGCCTTATATGAATGAAAGTATCAAGCAATTTAAAATAAGGATTTACAATAGGTGGGGTGAAAAAGTGTATGAATTTGAGGGAGATAATGACCCCGGAAGTAATAAAGGAGGTTGGGATGGTTATTTTAATGATGATTTATGTCAGGAAGGATTATACATCTATATATTGCAATATTCAACCATATGTAATGAAAAGGAGTTTATATATCCAATGAGGAAAAAAGGTTGGGTATATTTATTGAGATAAACGACTATAATTTCGGTGTAATTAACGGCAACCCCACGATGAAAGCTAAGTTTGATGAATTGAACTAATAACCAATATTAGAGCAGATTCCAGCGTTATATAACCATGTCTAACCCAAAAAAAACAACAACTTATGCCCTCGTGATTTTATTGTCTGTGGGAATCCTTAGTTATGCCTACATGCATCGGTATACGTATTCAGAAAAGAATACCATTGAAGTGAAAGGAATTGGATCCAAGAGTTTTAAATCGAATTTGATTGTTTGGGAAGGATCTTTTTACACCACCAACGAGACCCTGCAAGGGGCATACGCCGAGCTTAGAAAACATCAGGATATTGTAAAGTCTTTTCTATTGGGCAAAGGCGTTGCAGAAAAAGAAATGGTGTTTGGAGCCGTTGAGACCGATAAACGCAGTGAGTCCATTTACAACAACGATGGCCGCAGAATTGGATCGCGTTTCTTAGGTTATCGATTGAGCCAAGATGTGACGATAGAATCGAGTGAATTGGAAAAGGTAGAAATGGTATCGCGTTCAATTACCGAGGTACTCAACCAAGGACTGGAGTTTTATAGTAAGAGTCCGCGTTATTACTTCAATGAGTTGGATAATTTGAAACACGATTTAATTTCTTTGGCAACGGAGGATGCGAAAAATCGTGCTGAGATCATCGCAGAAAAGTCGGGCGCCTCCATTGGTGATTTAAAATCAGCTGACATGGGAGTCTTTC
>JAYYCN010000154.1:0-4489 GCA_036161795.1 Bacteroidota bacterium | reverse complement strand
CACCACAGGCAAGCATCTTGCTGCCACGGCTGGTCCGATGTTTAAGAAACTAAGCTTAGAGTTAGGTGGTAAAAATCCGAATATCATTTTTGAAGATGCAGATATAGAAAAAGCCATTAAAACAACGGTGAATACATCCTTTTTGAATCAAGGAGAAATCTGTCTTTGCGGTAGTCGTTTGCTGGTTCATGAATCCTTATACGATAAAGTGAAGCAGGAAATTGTGAAGCAAGCTAAAGCCTTAGTGGTTGGAAATCCGTTAGACGAAAAAACAAGGGTTGGGGCCATTGTATCTAAACCACATTATGAAAAAGTGCTCAGCTATATTGAATTGGCGAAACAAGAAGGTGGTCGTGTAATAGCAGGAGGGCAAGCATTGAAACCAGAGGGGTGTGAGTCAGGTTGGTTTATTGCACCTACGGTAGTTGAAGGGCTAGGCGCAACATGTCGGACCAATACAGAGGAGATTTTCGGACCTGTCATTTCATTGATGTCTTTTAAAACGGAGGAGGAAGCGCTACAGGTTGCCAATGCGACAGAATATGGGTTGGCAGCCACGGTATGGACCGAGAACCTAACACGCGCACACCGATTTGCTTCTAATTTGGAGTTTGGAATTGTGTGGGTGAACTGTTGGTTACTTCGAGATTTACGTACTCCATTTGGAGGTGCAAAAAGCTCCGGTGTTGGGAGAGAGGGTGGATGGGAAGCCATGCGCTTTTTTACCGAGCCGAAGAATGTTTGTATTGCATTGAAATAGGCTAGGTAAGTTCATTATCTCTACCTTTGCTATATGTTTGAAAACACCGAACGTACCGAACTTTCTTCACTAGGAGAATTTGGTTTGATAGATCATCTGGCCAAACATTTCGAACCAAAGCATAAATCTTCACATTTGGGCATCGGAGATGATGCGGCATTGATAAAGTTAGGAACGCACGTGATGGCGATTTCCACGGATATGTTAGTCGAAGGAGTTCATTTTGATCTTACCTACACGCCTCTCAAACATTTAGGTTATAAAGCGGTTACGGCAAACTTGAGCGATATCGCAGCGATGAATGCCAAGCCTAGTCAGATTACGGTTTCTATCGGTATGAGTAATCGTTTTTCATTGGAAGCGGTGGAGGAATTATATGAAGGTATGCGTTTGGCTTGCGAGAAATATAAAGTGGATTTGATCGGTGGTGATACGACTTCGTCTCGCTCAGGATTGGTTATTTCCGTGACAGCTATGGGAGAAGCAAATCTGAAGAAGACAACCTACCGAAAAGGAGCCAAGCCAGGTGACTTATTGGTTGTGAGTGGTGATATAGGCGGAGCATACATGGGCCTTCAAATCTTAGAGCGAGAAAAACGGGTTTTTATGGAGCACAAGGAAATGCAACCAGATTTGGAACCGTATGACTATATCGTTGGTCGCCAATTAAAACCAGAAGCTCGATTGGATATCATTGACCGACTAGAAGAGTTGAAAATTGTACCAACCTCCATGATTGATGTGAGCGATGGCGTGGCGTCTGAAATCCATCATTTGGGCCAATCAAGCGATGTCGGGTTTGATATTTATGAAGATAAATTGCCCATCGACCCACAAACCATGGATACAGCCTTATCTTTTGAACTAAATCCGAGCATTGCAGCTTTGAATGGCGGTGAGGATTACGAATTATTGTTCACCGTAAGCCAAGATGATTACGACAAAATGAAAAGCGATATTGATTTTACCATCATTGGTCATGCAACCGATACGAAAGAGGTTTATACCCTACATACCAAAGCAGGAAATTCCTTCGGAATTAAAGCCCAAGGATGGGATCACTTAAATGAAACGAAATAATAGAATGAGTTATAGAACGAATAATTGTGGAGGGTTAAGACTCTCAGATATTGGAAAAACGGTCGTGCTTTCTGGTTGGGTGAGCAAGGTTCGCCTGATGGGGTCCATGGCATTTGTTGATATTCGCGACCGATACGGTATTACTCAGTTGGCGTTTAACGAAGAGGAAAACCCTGATGCTCTAAAATACGCAGAGGATTTGGGTAGAGAATATGTCATTAAGGCAAGTGGTTTGGTTCGCGAACGCAGTAGCAAAAACAAACAAATTGCTACAGGAGATATCGAGGTATTGGTGGAGGAATTAGAGATTTTAAATGAATCAAAAACACCGCCATTTACCATAGAAAATGAAACCGATGGTGGCGATGAGATTCGCATGCAATATCGCTATTTAGATATTCGTAGAAACCCAGTGAAGGAAAACCTAATCCTTCGTCACAATTTGGCTCAAGAGATTCGTAAATATCTTTCAAATGCGTCTTTTCTCGAGGTAGAAACGCCTGTTCTAATCAAAAGCACCCCTGAGGGCGCTAGAGATTTTGTAGTCCCCAGCCGTTTGAATCCGGGTCAATGGTATGCATTGCCTCAAAGCCCGCAAACATTCAAACAACTTTTGATGGTGGCAGGGTTAGATCGTTATTTTCAAATTGTGAAGTGCTTCAGAGATGAGGATTTACGTGCTGATAGACAACCAGAATTCACTCAGATCGACTGTGAAATGAGTTTTGTAAATAGGGAAGATATCCTTCAAAATTTTGAGGGTATGATAAAACATCTCTTTTCTAAAGTGAAGCAGGTTGAACTAGAGGATTTTCCTCGAATGACATATGCAGATGCGATGCGCTTGTATGGAAGCGATAAACCGGATATCCGTTTCGGAATGCCATTTGTTGAATTTAAATCAGAAAGTATTGATATAGTTGGAGGTAAGGATTTTAAGGTTTTTGATTCTGTGGAATCCGTGATAAGTATTTGTGCCAAAGGAGCGGCGATATTCACGAGAAAGCAATTGGATGCATTAACTGATTTTGTGAAAAGACCACAAGTAGGTGCTACAGGATTGATTTATATGCGAAAAGGAGAGGATGGAACCTTAAAATCATCCGTAGATAAGTTCTATGACCAAGAGGCACTTACGAAATGGAGTGATGCAGCCCAAATGGAAAACGGGGATTTATTGCTCATAATGGCAGGAGATCAGTCTAAAGTGCGCAAACAACTAAATGAGCTGAGATTACATATGGGAGATTTGTTAGGATTGAGAAATCCAGATAAATTCAAACCACTCTGGGTTGTTGACTTTCCTTTACTAGAATGGGACGAAGACACAAACAGATATCATGCGATGCACCATCCATTTACAAGTCCGTTAGAAAGCGATTTGAAAGATATGGAGTTGAACCCAGGTTCGGTGAGGGCAAATGCCTACGATTTAGTTATTAATGGCGTTGAAATAGGCGGAGGTTCGATCCGGATTTTTGACGAACAGATACAATCTCAAATGTTCAAACTTCTTGGTTTCACTGAAGAAGAAGCTGAAGCTCAATTTGGGTTCTTGATGAGTGCATTCCAATACGGGGCGCCTCCACATGGCGGCATAGCATTAGGGTTTGACCGCTTGTGTAGTTTGTTTGGTGGTAGCGATAGTATACGTGATTTTATTGCATTTCCAAAAAATAATGCGGGTAGAGATATAATGATCGATGCACCGTCTGCCTTGAGCAAAGAGCAGATGAATGATTTAGAATTGGGTTAATACCCCATGAATACCGCTACGATTCGCGGTAGCAATATATACAATCCTACAATTATGGCAACAGTTGAAGCCAACATGGTTGCAGCGGCTGCCATGTCCTTGGCTTTCCCTATTCCTTCTGCCTTATCTGGGTGTAAAGAGTCTAATGCTTCTTCTAAAGCAGAGTTGAGTGCTTCTGAAACAAAAATACTTCCCATAGCCAGCCATAAAACGGCCCATTCAAATCTTGTCAGGTGCTGGCCAAAATAATCAAGGCCAAATCCTACGATAAGCGTCACCACCATACAACCTACAATGATTTGAAAATTCCTTTCAGTCTTTACTAAAAGAATGAGACCATTTAAGGCATACAAAAAGGATTGATAAAAACGTTTCATGAACATAAAAGCCCCTTGCTGGGGCTTTTATTAGAAAGTGTTGATTTTGATTCTTTTCTCGATTTCTTCCACGTCTTGTCTGAACTTCTTATCGGTTTCAATTAAGTCGTTCACGGTTTGACAAGCATGAATCACTGTACTATGGTCTCTACCGCCAAAGAAAATACCAATGTTTTTCAAAGATGCTTTGGTAAGATCTTTTGTGAAATACATGGCTATCTGACGTGCTTGTACAATTTCACGTTTACGGGTTTTGGATTTAACTGCTTCCACTGGAATATTGTAGAAATCACAAACTAATTTCTGTATGTAATCAATGCTGATTTCACGCGTAGAGTTTTTCACGAAGTTCTTAACGATTTGTTTCGCAAGATTTAAATCCAAATGTTTACGAGTCAATGAACCCTGAGCTAACAATGAAATGAGCGCGCCCTCAAGCTCTCTAATGTTGGTATCAATATTGTGAGCCAAATATTCTACGACATCCTTGTGAAGTGTGATACCATCTTGGTACAT
>JAYYCN010000153.1:0-4391 GCA_036161795.1 Bacteroidota bacterium | reverse complement strand
GGAGGTTAAATATAAAGACTATGAAGCCACTAAATAATGTCAAAAAGATCCAGGTAAAAAAAGGAGTAACCACTATTACCTATAAGGATGGAACTAAGTTAACTACCAAGGACGACATAACCCTAATCCTAGACTATAAGAATCCGCATAAGCAGCCTCTAATAGACCATTGTATCTGAGAGTAAACAATCGCGTTTAATCAAACAATCAAAGGTCAGCACACTGGGCACACTAAAACCAAACGAACATGCAAATCCCTAGAAAACCCCAACTACCACCTAAACCGCAAAGTGCTCAAATCTATTGGAATGATGAGTGGAATAACCTTAAGCCCTCAAATAGCTCAAATGCTCAAACAACCACTAAATAGGCAAGAACCCTAGAGTCTGCAACAATACCACAATCCCCTTAGTAAACAACCCAACTATTGTAGATACCTATATAATCGCGTATACGGTAACTAACAAGACAATATGGTATCTGGGGTGGTCCAGTATGGTTTATCAGTTATTCCGTACCGGTAGTCTGATTGTCTATAATCTGGCCCTCAGTACTAGGGTCCAGAGGAGTCTAATATATACTAGCCGTTTTTTACCCAAAACTAATGATATACCGCTATTTTCTCTCTAAGTACTCAAAGTAATCAACTGACAAGAGCTCTGGTTACCCATGTCACTGAGGGAAATCCAAATCCGGCCGTGAAGCGTGACACCCCTAAGGACCTCCAGATACCGGGAGCCTGCAGGTGGATGTACAGTCTGGTATAGTAGATGTACAGTCAATAGGAAAACCGCTGTAGCACGCGAAGCAAGACTAAGAAAATTGTTAATAACTTTTAGAAAATAACTGCCCAAAAATTTTTTTATCCCAACAATTAGTATTATATTTAAATATAATTAAAAAACGGAAAACAATGGTATATTCACAATCAATCTCGGAACTGGCAAAACAAGAAACTAACGACTGCTTTGTTCGTTCAATGGCGGTAGCCGCTAACCTCGCATATACAGAAGCTCATAACCTGGTAAAGACACTCTTTGACCGTAAGGACAAGGAAGGTACCTTTGGTGTAGATACCAAACTGCGAGACAAGCAAATCCGTAATACTCTGCTCCACCAAGGAATCGAGGTTGAAGCCGTAAACCACACGTACTACAACAAACGTAGTAAACGAGTTCTTCCACTGAACGTCCGTGGATTCTACAAAAAGTACAACCATGGTACCTACCTGGTTACTACCTCTAAACACGCCTTTGTAATTAAGGACGGCGAGATCCACGACTGGGAAGGTAAGGTTCCACATATTGGCCGTACCATTCTGAGTGGTTACCGCGTAAAGGACTGCCGTCAGTTGGAACTGTTCTAAGAAAAAAGTCAAAAAAAAGTCTACGAAAAATTTTTATTTCCCAACAATATTGATTATATTTAAATATAACAAATAACAATTACAAATGGCATATCCCTTTAACAACTCCGACCGCTATCCGAATGGTTACCTTCCTAAGATCCAATACTGGGCTGAGGTAATGGCTGAAGCCGCCAACCAAGGCGATGAGGAAATGGTCAACCACGCTAAGACCAAATTGGACTACTTCGTACAACGTCAATCTCAAATGCAATAATCATGGAATGGATAATCCTTGCCGCCATTATTGGCTACTCGTTCTGGAGCTCATACTATATGGACGGAAATTGTTAATAACTTTATGAAAAAAGTCACCCAAATATTTTCAATTCCCAAACTAATTGATTATATTTATATTATAAATTTAAAAACGGAAAAATGGTAGAAACAACAAAAAAGTACAAGGTCGAACTGTTAGGCGACCTACTGATGATTAAGGATCTGAATGGTTCACTTCTCAAAGCAATGACGGTACCGGCATTTAATGCTGTTGACCGATTCAAAGAAATGGTAGAAAAAGTAAAAGAAGTTGAAACTAAACAATCTAAGTAATCATGGCAGTATCTAAATTAAACAACAGGCTTACTCAAATTTCAAACGTCAAATATGCTAAAGGTCTGTTTGACGCACACAAAACAAATACTCCTCTAGACGGTCTATTCAGTATTGATGGTGGTGTTCCTAAGGCAACCAACTGGATGGTAGTAGGAGATCCTGGAGTAGGTAAATCAACCGTTACACTCGATATTATTGCAAACGCTAAGAAAAGCGGATCTAAGGTACTATTCATTAGTGCTGAAATGAACCAGGTGGATCTGTACCTCTATGTACAAAGGTACCCTAAGTTTGGTGAATTGGATATCTTCTTCCCTCAGGATATTGCTGACGATGAGGATCCAAGGAAAGTACTCAACGCAATCCTTGATGAAGGATATGACCTGGTACTTATCGACTCCTTTGTGGAACTCCAAGAAACTATCCGTGAACATGCTAAGATGACCCGTAATGGTTCAGAGAAGTGGTTATTGGATATGATGTACAAACAAAACCTTGGACAGAACAAAGGTAAGAAGTTTACTTCATTCCTTAATATCCAACAGGTTAACAAAGGTGGTACATTCGTTGGTTCCAATAAACTGAAGCATATGACTACCGGGATGATGGAAATCCGATTTGTGGATGAAAGGACTCAAGATGAAAGGTACGTGGTATTTTCTAAGAACCGAAGAGGCCATGTTGGAAAACAAATGTTCTTTGACCTTTCTGCCGCAGGTGATGTTACCTACGACACGGAAAGATTCAAAAAGGCTGAGTCTCTAAAACAACTGAAAAAGAAGGAAAAGGAATTGGTCAAAAAGGATGGCCTTGAATTTGACAAACTATTCGGTCTTAAGGATGAGGTTAGTGAATAAATAATCAGGGAGAGAAAAATGAGAGAGGCCAAGAAAAAAGTCCTAGAAAAATTTTCAAATCCCAAAACAATTGATTATATTTACAATATAAATTAAAAACGGTAAAACAAATAACAATATGAAAAGTATTACAACTCTGTCGCAATCTGCCTTCGACGCTAAAAAGGCTGAAGCCATCGGTAATGAACTGATGCGTAAAGAAATTACCTTATCTGAATTCAACGTGGTTGACAATAACCATATTGAAATTGATGGTATCAAAATTGAGGTAACTGATAAGGCTTTCGGTAAACTGCTTGGCCGTCTTCGTATCCCTAAGGCATTTGCTAAAAGGTTTAGTGAAGGTTTCGGAAATGACGGTTTGCGTCAATTGATTCAAATGATGAAATCAATGAAGTCAAGCCATAACGACCAAACGGTTACTTTGTTGGTCGATCCATCTACACGTAAGATTACTGATATCTTGCCTGCAGGGTATGCTGCAATCTCAAACGAATCATTCATTGATTTTGCATCCCGTTATATTGATCAGTATAATCTGGGCGTAACTCATATGGGATCTTCTCCGTATGGTGGAACTCAAATTAACTGTGTGGCACCGAACCAAATGTTCCATGTACCTGGAATGAATAACGAGGTATTTAATACTGGTGTAACCTTCCGTAATACTCCAACTCGTGGATTGGAAGTAAGCCCGTATTTGGAACGTCTGATTTGTGCCAATGGTATGACCTCAACGGCATTCGCTGAAAACTATGGTCTTCATAACCTCAACGATAAAAACATCAATGAGTTTAATGAACATATGATCCGAATGGCTTCTACAGGATTCCAACCAGTAGGACTTGCTGATAACATCAAAAAAGCCCACAATACTGATGCCTCTCTGGCTGAACTACAAAAGGCTGCTTCTGCAATCCTTTCTACTGATAAGTCTGTAGATTACGATTATATTCAAAGGTATGTTCCAGTAGAACGTGCGATGAAGGCTTATTCTTCGCTTGGTGCTGACCCTAATACCTTTACAAAGGCTCAAATGAAAAATGCCAAAAGCGGTATGTCTGTTTGGGATGTTGTAAATGGTATGACCAATTTTGCCTCTAACGATAACCGATACAATATCGATGATAGCCGAATGGGGAATCTAATGGTAACTGCCGGTAACATCCTTTGTAAAAAGCAGTATGATACTGAAGGAGTATTGGACATCAATCCATTCGCTCACCGCGACCTCCTTACTACTTCTGAAGCGGCAAGAGTCCGTGGAGAAGCATAACAATTGATTATGGAATAAATCCTGGTTTTTCCGTTTACCTCCAGGTAGGGGCCACTGTAATGGTGGTCCCTTTTTTAGCTCTATAAACCGGGCAAATCTCACACATTTTTTCACACATCTAGAGGGACCTGTACAGGCGGCCCTAGCAGGAGAGGTAAAAAAGCCTATTTTGGAGGTAAAAAAGCCCATATTTTAGGCATATTTGGGCCCTATATATCCTTAAATAGCCCTCTAGAGCCCATATATAGCACATTATTTAGCACAAATAGCACTCTAGACCTCATCTAGACGGCCCAAT
>JAYYCN010000152.1:0-3230 GCA_036161795.1 Bacteroidota bacterium | reverse complement strand
GTGCGATTGCCTTGATGACGACTACGAGGACGGTATGGAGCTCAGGGAACTCAATCATTAATGATGCTTTCTGGAAACAATATGGCTTTCCTAAGAAAGATGAGCCGATTCCTACACTGGGAGAATTATACAGCCGCTTGAAGAACCGACCATTCTTGAATTCTGAAGATTACAAGTTCGCATTGATGGGAGACCCTTCATTAAAATTAGCATTTCCAGAGCATCTAGTCGCACTAGACTCTATAAATGATAAAACCTTTGTATATGAAAGCGATACTTTGAAGGCATTCTCCGTGGTACGGGTTAAAGGACACATAGATGAGCGTTTGAGGGGATTGATGTTGGATTTTAATGGTCGATTGTATGTGAATATTTATGATAAGCCAGTAGAAAAATCTACGCTTGATAATGACGGAGTAGGTTCTACCATTGATTACAGCACAGAAAGTAGTGTATTATTTAACGGGGTTGTATCGGTAATAAAAGGAGAATTTGAATTTACGTTTGCTGTACCCAAAGACATATCCTATCAATTAGGGAAGGGTAGAGCTATATTTTATGCTGAAAATGGCAGTGTTGATGCGGCTGGAGCTTGGCGATTTAATATTGGTGGTTCTGAAGAACTTGGTGAAATAGACAGTCTAGGTCCCACAGTAAAAGCATGTATGGGTGATACCTTCTTCCGTAATGGTAGTGAAGTATTGAAAAATACAGAGTTTGTTGCTCGCATATCAGATGTAAGTGGTTTGAATTCTACGGGAGCAGGAATAGGCCGTGACATGATAGCCATATTAGATCCGGGAACTGAAAACGAGCAGATGTTTATTTTAAATGAGTTTTTCCAATATGACCCAAATTCATTCCAAAGTGGACAAATCAACCTTCCGCTAAACAATCTCACTCCCGGTTGGCATGAGATAAATTGTAAGGTTTGGGATATTTACAACAACTCCGGTAGCGGAAGTGTTAGGTTCAAGGTGACTCCTAAAAGAGAGGCATTGATTTTAGATCATAAAGTATATCCAAATCCTTTTCAAGATGGAAAAGATTTGCATTTTTCACTTGAACATAACCTAGTTGGTGAAGATATAAAACTTGATTATACCTTGTACACAAACTCGGGATCTCAAGTATTTAAATTGAATCGGGAAATTTTAAATGCACAAGGAAAAGTTATAGTAGATATTGATTTACCAACGGTTTCAAACTTATCTCAAGGGATGTATTTCTATCGAATCGAACTACATTCAATTGATGGATTACATACATCTGTAAATGGTAAATGGTTGAAATGAAGCGAAGAATACGAAGATGAAGGACAGTAAAAAAAATTACGATACTCTGTGGCGAAACCCTAAATTTGCCACTTTACCTATGAACAAGATAAAATTTCTTGCGTCTATCGGAGCTGTTAGTTTAACTGTTGCGTCTCTGCAAGCTCAAGTGAGTTCGTCAGGACAGCAATCACAACAGGATTTATCATCCAAGTTGAACACAGTTAGTACAATGGTTCCTTTCTTGACGATATCTCCAGATAGTCGCTCTGCTTCAATGGGCGATGCAGGTGTGGCATTGTTTAATCCAGATGCCAATTCCGCAGCATGGAATAATGCTAACCTCACCTTTGCTCAAAATAAAACAGGATTTTCCATGTCCTATGCCCCTTGGTTGAGGCAATTGGTTGATGATGTAGGATTTTCCTACTTATCTGGTTACACAAAATTTGGTAAAAACAGTGCGGTATCGGGATCGTTTCGATATTTTTCGTTAGGAAATATCAACTTTACGGATTTCGAAGGATTGCCAACAGGGAACTTCAATCCTAATGAGTTCGCTTTGGATGTTGGATATGCTACGAAATTTTCAGATAAATTCGCAATGGGCGTAAAACTGCGATACATTTATTCGAACCTCGTAGGATGCGGAGTTAGAAATGGTATTGACTATAGTCCAGGTACATCAATTGCAGGAGATATCAGTTTGATTTACAGGGATGAGTTTAGAGCCGCTGGAAAAAAGCATCGATGGAATTTAGGAATGAATATTCAGAACATCGGTGCGAAAATGACATATAGTTCACAAGAGAATAGAGATTTTATTCCGACCAATCTAAAATTAGGAGTTGGTTATCAGTATGAAATTGATGACCACAACGAGTTGTTTATTTACCTTGATGTAAATAAATTACTGGTTCCTACCCCTCCTTATTATTTGGTTGCAATGAGCGGACAGGACTCGTTGGACTCAGATGGGAACAGAGTTTTTATTGGACAGGACCCCAATGTGACCCCGGTACAGGGTATGATTCAATCTTTTTATGACGCTCCTGGTGGATTTAGCGAGGAATTGAATGAATGGACACCCTCCATTGGATTCGAATACCTTTACGAAAAAACGTTTGCCCTTCGTGGAGGTGTTTTTTATGAAGCCAATACCAAAGGGGCTCGTCAATACATGACTCTAGGTTTAGGTATGAAGTTTGAATCATTAGCGCTAGACGCGTCATATTTGATTCCTTTTGCTAATCGCCATCCTTTACAAAACCAACTTCGCTTTTCATTGCTCCTGGATATGGCGGCAATAACAGATGAAAAGTAAATATTGATAATTAAATATTAGAAAGGGGCACAAATTTGTGCCCCTTTCTTTTTTGACATGGATATCTCTCACTTTCTTAACTTTGTCGGCATGTCTAATCCAAGAGAAATTCTATCTCAAAAAAGAGAACAAACACTTCAGGGTGGTGGAGAGAAACGAATTGATGCTCAGCACAAAAAAGGGAAGCTTACGGCTCGTGAAAGAATTAATTTATTACTCGATGAAAACTCTTTTGAAGAAATTGGGAATATGGTCACCCATCGTAGTACGGATTTTGGTATGGGATCAAAAAAGATTCTGGGAGATGGTGTAGTAACGGGTTATGGTAAAATTCACGGTCGATTGGGATATGTTTTTTCGCAAGATTTTACCGTCTTCGGGGGGAGTTTATCAGAAACCCATGCCGAGAAGATCTGTAAAATAATGGATTTGGCACTCGAAAATGGAGCTCCTGTTATTGGATTAAATGATTCTGGGGGTGCGCGTATTCAAGAAGGTGTAGTTTCATTGGGTGGGTATGCGGATATCTTTTACAGAAATACTCGGAGTAGTGGTGTTGTACCACAAATTTCGGCGATCATGGGCCCATGCGCTGGTGGCGCAGTTTATTCCCCAGCACTTACTGATTTTAT
>JAYYCN010000151.1:0-3264 GCA_036161795.1 Bacteroidota bacterium | reverse complement strand
TGAGAAATATCATTTTCCGAACGAAGAAGTAATCAAAATTCAGGCGTTTATCATCATCTTGATAAGGATTATTCGATGTTTCAAATGGTAAATTAATATTTAGCCCAACACTCGCACTTCCGCCTTGTTTTGCTCCTTTGTTACCCGCTTCCATAATACCTGGTCCGCCTCCTGTAATAATTCCCCATCCCGCAGCGGAAAGCAATTGAGCAATATTCTCAGCGAGTAAAAAATGTGGATGCTCAGGTTTTGTTCTAGCCGAACCAAAAATGGAAACACAAGGTCCAATTTTTGCCATTTTATCAAAGCCTTCCACGAATTCCGCCATGATTTTAAAGATGCTCCAACTGTTGGAACTAGCTATCTCTGGCCATTCTTTATTAGCAAAGGCCTTTGCGATACGTTTCTTTTCTTGATCGTTTAACTTTTCCATTACTAAATACCAATCTCCAATATACGCATTTCTATTCTACGATTTCGTGCACGTCCTTCGATGGTTTCGTTGCTTGCACTTGGCTTACTTGCCCCGTAACCCACCGCAACTAATCGGTGTTTATCAATACCCTTTTGTACCAAAAAATTTACCACTGCATTTGCTCGGTTTTGTGAAAGTTCTTTATTGTGTACATCCAAACCAGTATTATCCGTATGGCCTGAAATCTCAATGCGCATACTTGGGTTTTTCTTTAATACCTGTATGACCGTTTTTAACTCAACGATACTAGACGGTTTGATGTTGAATTTATCGACATCAAAGAAAATATTGCTCAAGCGAACCACCTGATCTTGTTTGAATGCCTCTAACTCTGCAATAACCTCAAACGGTTTAGATTTTGACGACTTGGTTGGCTGGAAATTTCTTGAATCAAATAAGTACCCTTCTTTCTCTGATATGAGAGCGTAATTCTTTCCTGGTATAATGGGAATTAAAAAGTGATCGACATTATCCTCAAAAAGGACCTTATTGTTCTCAACATCAACCAAACGTACGTCTGCTCTAAGAGCTCTTTTTGTGGATTTATCGATAATTTTACCCAATAAATAATTTACTGGTAATGGTTTCAAACTATCCGGCAGTATCATGGAGTATATATCCAAACCTCCATAACCTCCTTTTCTTTCAGAAGCGAAATACGCTTTTTCCGCCCGGGCATCTACATAAAACCCTACATCTCCTTCCGGAGTGTTGATGCCTTTACCCAAATTTTTGGGCTTTGTCCAATTCCCCTCATTATTTTTTCGACTTAGGAAAAAATCATGCTTACCAAAGCCTGGATGACCGTCGCTGGAGAAATACAAAGTGGTTCCGTCGTAGTGTAGAAACGGGGCTTCCTCATTGAAACGGGTATTAATCCTAGGACCAGCATTCTTGGGTTTTTGCCATTTACCATTCACCTTTTTTGCGATCCAAATATCTTTACCACCCATGCCGCCCGGACGAGTACTAGCAAAAACCAAGGTATTTCCATCCCCGGATATCGAGGGTTGAGCGTCCCATGCGCTTGAATTAATCATCGCACCCATGTTCTTTTTTAGCCCCCAATTTTTACCATCTAGTCTACTGTAGTACAAGTCACAACTACCATAGCCGCCTTGATTGCACACCGTATAGTACAAAACCTGCTCATCTGGGCCTTGAAATACAGAGGACGTCCCCTCATTTTCTCTAGTATTAATTCTACCAGGTGCAGGAACCGCTCTTGACCATTCTCCACCGGATTTCTTCGAAAAGTAAAAATCCTCTTGATTACGAACTAATCGGGTAAAAACGAATGTATTACCATCAATCGGCATCCCTGGCCAATACTCATAGGTTGAGGTATTGATATTCGGGCCGAGGTTCGTAATCTCCAATGATTCCAAGTCAATTTTCTGACTCATGGCCATTGATGCTGCCGATTTTAAACGTTTCGCCTTTGCTAACATGGCATCATTAGCGGCGTGCTTTCTCGTATTAAAATCAATCATTTCAGGGGCTAAATCAAAGGTATCTAGTTGCAGTAAAGCATTTTTGTACTCTTCTTGTCGATACAAGTATGCTGCAAATTGATAACGAACGGGTTGGCTGGCGGAATCAATACGTAGACAATTTTGATATGCTCGAATCACGGTATTATGATCACCCATGGCTTCATGAATGGCTGCTTGTAACTCATACATACCGGCATTATTTCTATCGCATTTTATGCCCTTGGCTATAGTTTTTGCAGCTTTTCCAAATTGTGCTTCCTGAAACTCACGATAGGATTGATCGCGATATTTCAAACATTTTTTACCACCCGCATTTGACAACATTGAACATCCACTAAGCAAGAAAAGGAAAATGCTAATGGAAATAATATTCCCGATTTTCATGGTTTAGCCTCCCATTTGAAAGTTTTGAATAAATGCTGTACATCTGCCCACAGATAATCGAAGGCGGGCGAGATAGAATCAGGATTTGTTCTACCATTAAAATAGAGTGCCCCTCTTAGAAAATGCTGCGAACTATCCGTTAAATAAAAATTCAGGTTACTAGCGGTATTGCCTTGAATATGGAAAACCAAACCTTTCAAATCCTCATTGTAATTACTTACCGGATCTTCGACAATATCCTCCGCTTTTTGAATATGCTTATAAACCAAAGATCGAGTATCGGCAATCATACTATCGTATTGTTCCCAGCGAGTAAATGGGTAATATGTCAAGTGTAAGGTTGCATTAAAAGGTTCAAAATCAATATTATACCAATGCTTCCCGGCATTGTTCTCATCCTCCGAGATTAAAGAATAAACGGGCTTTTCAAAATGATATGGACCTTTCATTTCATCGTTTTGATAATCTTTCTCTGGCAGGATCATTCTGGGGTATCCATGTGGCTTGGGTACAAATTTCTCTTCACCGCAAGCAAATACCATAATGGCAATAAGAACTAAACTCAACCTATTCAACAAGCTTATTTTCATTTTGGGGTGTAAATATTACTTTAACTTTTCTAACCTTTTTGGGATCAGCTTCCTCTACTATGAACTCAATCTTCGAAGCTTTTATTTTGTCTCCCCTTTTGGGAATTTGACCTAGTTCTTCAGAAATAAACCCAGACAAAGTATCTGAGTCTAAATCCAGATGAGAAAAGAAGTCATGATTTAGGTCCATTTCGCGCAAAAAATCAACCAATAGGGTTTTGCCTTCAAACACAAATACGTCATCCGATATTTTTTCAAACTCTGGTGACTCATCATCAAATTCATCATTGAGTTCGCCAAATACTTCTTCTAATAAATC
>JAYYCN010000150.1:0-4803 GCA_036161795.1 Bacteroidota bacterium | reverse complement strand
CTCGAATTGGTGAAAAACCAATCAATTCCTCAAAATTATACGGATAAATCAACGACGAAACTCTTTATTGTCTTCTTCATCCAACACCACAACTACTTCCTCGATTATGCTTGAAAACTCCTTGGCGTGCGTTTTGTAATATTCCATGGTCTCTTCAAATTCAACCTTGGATACTTTATGCTTTTTTAAAAGATAAGCGTAATTCTCTTCCCATGTGGAGTCTGACAAGGGTAAATAATTATAAGCAACTTGTTGAGAGGCTTCTAAACGCATGGCATCTGCCATGATGATAATCATTTTTTCTCGTGTTAAGACAGGATTCTCTCCACAAGAGAAAATAACCAAAGCACCAAAAATGAGTATCTTGCCAGCCAATTGCATACAGGATTTCAAAGGTAGATAAAATGAGTAGCATAGCAGAGAATTTAGCGCGTATTCAAACGGAACTTCCACCAACTACAAAACTCATCGTTGTATCAAAACACCGAGAAATTCATGAAATCAAAGAAGCCTATGATGCCGGTCAACGGCACTTTGCAGAAAACAGAGTCCAAGCCTTGTTGGAGCGCAAAGAGCAACTACCTTCCGACATAAAATGGCATCTTATTGGTCATTTACAAACCAACAAAGTCAAATACATAGCAGACTTCATACATTGTATACATTCCCTTGATAGCCTTAAGCTCGCTAAGGAAATTGATAAACAAGCCGCAAAATCTCAGCGACGTATCTCCATATTACTTCAAACCCATGTTGCGCAAGAAGAAAGTAAATTTGGTATCCCTCCCAGTAACTTTCAATCCTTTTTTCAGGAGTTAACACAGCTCGATTTAAAATACCTTTCGATCGACGGTATTATGGGTATGGCCACGTTCACAGAGAACAAAACGTTAATCAACTCAGAATTTGAACAAATAAGAGAACTTCAGCGTAACGTTATCAGCAAAAAATTGAATGGCGAACACCCATTTAAGGAGTGCTCAATTGGTATGAGTGGTGATTACCTTATCGCCATAGCTCATGGTAGCACTATGGTTCGCATCGGTAGTGCTATCTTCAAAACAGATTAATAGTTATTGAGCATCATCGGCATGATGAGCATCGTGATATCTTCGCTATCGCCTTGCTCAACCGGCACCAACAGACCTGCACGATTAGGTTGTGATAATTGAAGCTGCACTGTATCACCATCCAAAGTAGACAACATTTCCTTCAGGAAACGGGCGTTGAAACCAATTTCCATATCGTCACCATTGTACTCACATGGAAGATTTTCAACTGCCTCGTTCGCCATTTCGATATCCTCCGCTGACAATGTCAATTCGCTACCGGCAATTTTCAAACGAACTTGTTGCGTCGTTTTAGATGCAAAAATGCTTATACGGCTAATCGCTGATAAAAAATCCATTCGGTTGATATTCAAATGATTATCATTATTGGTAGGGATAACCGCGGTGTAATCAGGATATTTCTCATCCAACAAACGACAGATTAACTGCGTTTCTCCAAAATTGAAAAACACATTAGTAGAGTTGTAATCCACCACTACTGGAGTATCATCATTAGGAAGAGCTGTTTTTAAAAGATTCAATGGTTTCTTGGGGATAATGAAACTGTGTTCCACTCCAGGTTGAATATCCTTACGAGTGTAACGCACCAATTTATTGGCATCGGTGGCCACAAAATTCACCCTGCTCTCTTTCATCTCGACGAATAGACCCGTAAGATTTACACGCAACTCATCAACACCTGCTGCAAATAATGTTTTGCTAACTGCTTTGAGTAATATATTAGCGGGAACTGTGAAACTTCCATCTCCGCTTCTTTCGGGTAGATTTGGATAATCGGCACCGTCCTGACCTGCCATTTTATATCGACCATGATCATTGCTAATATCGATTCCAAAACTCGAACCATCTACATCAAAGGTTACCTGCTGCTCTGGTAATGAGCGCAAGGTATCAATAACCATTTTACTTGGCACAGCTACACGCATATCTGCCTTCGCATCAACTGGCAAGGTAGTGGTCATACTGGTTTCAAGATCGGTACTGTAGATATGCAATTCACCTCCCTTTACCTCAAATAGGAAATTTTCCAGGATTGGGATGATGGGCTTCGACATGATAGCACCATTCACGGTGAGTAAATGCTGTAGCAAAGTGCTTGATGAAGCAACAAATTTCATGGTTTTCTCTTTTACGTTTAGATTCGAAATTAATGCAATACTTGAGAGTTCTTCATTTTAGAAATACACAATTAACAAGATTTTATGAACACGTAATACCCTGTCATTATGGATCTACAATTACGAAAATATCCTCGCCGTCTTTTTTCATGAGATATTTCTCACGGGCAAATTTCTCAAGATTCTGAGCGTTACCAAATAAATCCTCTTTCTGAATCCGTAAATCTCTAATTCTCGTTTCGTGCTCTTCGATGCTTTCCTCCAATTCGTTGATATCACCTGCCAGTGATATTCGATAGATAAAACTATTGCGATCAAAAAAGGTCATCCACAACAAGAAAAAACCGAAAACAATAGCGTAGCGATATTTCCAAACTGCTAAGTTCACACAACAAAGATGGTCATATTAAACTCGCCTTCATCAACAGACGGACAGAGTGTCAATTTTTTTAACCTAATTTTGAATAATGTCGTTAATCAAACGGGTATATATCTTGCCTTTAGCTTTCATTTTTGCATGTACTCAAGCCCCGGTTAACCGTTCACCCGAAGGCACATCAATCCCCAATCAATACGCTAGACTTTTTCAATTACAAACAACACATACAGACACTATTCTAACGATATACGGCCAAGACCATAACAAGATCGGTTCATATTTTTGGGGCCGTTCCCAAACACTTCCCAACACCAGAAAAATCCATCTAAACCAAAAAATCATAAGTCTATCGGTTATGTTCAGCCGTTGGTTGAGTTTCCTGAATGCAGAGAACCAGATTGTGGCTGTAGACGATATTGATTATCATCCAACCGATATCCCGCTGAATAAAGACGTCCAATCCATCAAAAGAGGAAACGCATTAAACCAAGAGGCGCTTTGGTCCATAAAGCCCGGTCTCGTTTTGAGTTACCAACTGAACGGACAAAAACCCGAAGATACTCGCTGGCAAAAACAGAATTCTGTGAATTTTATTTGGATTCAAGCCCATTTGGAATCACATCCACTGGCTAGGGCTGAATGGATCAGAGCAATCGGTTGGCTAATTGGAGAACCCCGTCTTTCCGATTCAATCTTCACTGATATTGCAAAGCGTTATCAAAAAAATTGTATTTACTCGGATCATGAAAAAAAAACCACCGTAATGCTAAACGCTCCTTATGAAGGCATTTGGTACGTACCACAGGAAAAGGCATTTACTACTCAGCTTTTCCGTGATGCTGGCTACTCAACCGTTTGGTTAAATGAAAATAAATCAACAGGTATAGGAGCATATACCATTTCACTTGAGAATGCTGTTCGACACATAGAATCCGCGGATTATTGGATGCATTTGGGAGCCGCAAAAAATCGCGCGGAACTGTTTGAGTTGGAACCACGACTTCGCTCAATGGCATTAAGTAAGACAAAACTTTTTCAATTTGATGCAAAACTCGAAGCAAACAATGCTAATCCATTTTGGGATTTGGGTGCATGTCGCCCGGATATGGTATTACGTGATTTGGTTTCCATTCGTAACGGACAATCAGACTCTAGCCTTTATTTTTACCGTAGATTTTGAAATTAAAACAACATATCATTTTGGTGATATTAACCATCTTTTTGATGGTTTGGAATCTCATTGACTTCCGAGGCTTAGGAGATTTTGTGATGTGGGAATTTAGAACTCCACGTGTATTGGGCGCCTTATTTGCTGGCTGGGGTTTAGCAATGGCAGGCTTGATGATGCAAACACTTTTTAGAAACCCCCTTGCAGGTCCATTCCTCATCGGAGTAACTCCTGGTGCCGGTTTGGGTATGGCATTTTATATTTTCTTAGGAGGATTTATTCCTGCTTCAATCTCTCAATTTGGGTCATCTCTGAGCGCAATATTAGGCGCGATTGTCATACTCGGACTACAACTATTACTGAATCGAGGTTTTGGGTCACCTATACGCATGTTATTAACGGGCATGGTATTGGGATTTTTAGCTTCCGCTGTGATTCAACTCATGCAACAGTTGAGCAATGTCCAAGAACTACAACAGTTTACCTTTTGGGGAATGGGATCCTTTGAAAAGATTCAATGGCCCGACCCATTTTGGATAATTCTACCTATCCTATTAATTGGGGGCCTTTTTTGGTCTCGTCGAGGAAATATGGATTCGTATTTATTGGGAGATATGGTTCTACAATCGGATGGCATTTCCTTAACCCAAACCAGAAGAATATTGGTTCTAGGCGGAGCGATTTTGGCTGGATATATCACTTCATTTTGTGGTCCTATCGGATTTGTGGGCCTCGTTGGACCCCACATTGCAAAGAGAATTGCTCAAACTGAAAGTCATCAGCGGGTAATGATTCCCTCCATACTCTGGGGTGGTTTCCTATCACTAGCTGCTGATACCATTGCACATGATGTTATTCCTGGAATGGTTTTTCAAGTAAATCCAATCACGGCAATTATTGGAGCTCCAATACTAATTTGGAGCTTACGGCAAAGGAAAAATTCAATTTAGAGTTACTCCAAATCCTCAATTTGTATGATATGTTCGATTTGGTAATCGCTCACTGGATCAAACTCTAATTTGAGATTATGACCCCAAAAGCTTCCGAATGCTTGCCACAAAAGTGCTT
>JAYYCN010000149.1:0-2905 GCA_036161795.1 Bacteroidota bacterium | reverse complement strand
ACATGGGCATCGGCCACATAATGCCCTAATTCTGCGGCTGTCCTAAGAATTGGCTCTATTTCCTCATTTTGGAAGGAGGTTTTCAATCGATGAACTTGCCAATAAATATTCCAAGGAAGTTGGCCTTCTTTTTGTAGCAGTTTTTTCCCAAATGTATCTACCGCCGCGCGGTATTGATGTGGAAGTTCAAGTGCATCACTTACGGGAAATCGCTCTAAATCAATGTAATGTTTTGCTGCTTCTGAAGTATCAATATACCGACGAGAGTCGGGATCGGTTGCATGCTCTTCCACGAACTGAATATGCGTTTTGAAGAACCCTAACAATGGGGGCGGTAATAATACAATTGCCCAACGATTGATTTTTCTATGTGGGGTGAACCCCCATGAAAATACTCTTTGTTTTGAATAAAGAATAAGTGCGAGGACTATAAGGAGAACTTTTCTCATCTAGGCATGGTGTCCAACTCACCTAAATACATTTGAATGGTATTTTGAAGTCCATAATACAACGCGTCACAAACCAAAGCATGACCGATGGAAACTTCTTGAAGTTCTGGTATTTGACTTGTTAAGAAATTTAAATTTTCCAAGTTTAAATCATGGCCTGCATTAACACCTAGGCCAAGTTCACCCGCTAATTTTGATGTTTCTTTGAAAGGGCTGATTGCACTTGTTATATCTGAGGCATATTGTATCGCATACGGTTCTGTATAAAGCTCAATGCGGTCCGTACCGGTGGATTTTGCTGTCGATAGAAGATCAGGGTTAGCTTCTAAAAAAATGCTCACCCGCCCAGCACTCTTTTTCAAATCTTCGATGATAGATTTTAGATAATCTTCGTATTTAATCGTGTCCCATCCCGCATTCGAGGTCAATGCATCAGGTGGATCAGGAACGAGGGTTACTTGTTCAGGTTTAATATCGTGTATGAGAGAGATAAATTCAGGTGAAGGGTACCCTTCGATGTTGAATTCAGTCGTAACGGTTTCTTTCAATGCATATACATCTGCTTTACGTACATGTCGCTCATCCGGACGTGGGTGAACGGTTATCCCCTCAGCACCAAAGGCTTCACAATCTTTAGCCACTTGTACTAAATCTGGATTATTACCACCTCTTGCATTTCTGATGGTTGCAAATTTGTTCACGTTTACGCTAAGTTTGGTATGTCTTCCCATGGGTTAAGTCTTTGATTGGACGGTTACAAAAATACGAGGGATTATTGGTCCATTTTGTCTTGCATCATCTTTATTGGCATATTGGGCTGAAATTTTCAGGCCATATTCCATTTATGATACAATCCGATAAATCAGTACCGTAGCTTCTGGAAGAAATCAGCGATTTAAATTCAAGGAAAGGCCTATTTACCGGATTTGAGGATGGCTCAAAAATGTCTAGATAAAAACGATTGAAGGGTAAGTTGGGAGTTGTGATTTGTGCAAAAGAAAAATTCGATAAAACGATTACAATCCAACTCCATCCCTTCATTCTAATTGATCTTTCATACGCAAAAGCTGCTCTTTAAGATTTCGCAATTCCTTCACCAAAATTACTTTATGATCCTGTTGATCAGGGTTGCGCTTAACTTTTTTGGTTGCATGCGATAACCTTACGCCCTTGCTATGAGTAAGATACTGAATTTCCTTAAGGATGTCAATGTCCTTGAGGTGGTAGATTCGGTCGCCCTTTTTATTTTTCATGGGCTTTATTTGGGGGAAATTCTTCTCCCAATAACGAAGGGTTGACGGTTTTACTCCAAGCATTTTAGATACCTCTCCAATTTTGAAATATTTTTTGCTAGGTGCATCCATATCGTTTAGTCAAATCTATTGGTTTCTCTTTGTGAAAGCTCTAACATTTTTTGGTATTGCTCGTCACTCAGGTCATTTCTATAAAAGAATGCGGGGTTTAACGGGTTGTTGTAACGCCTTACTTCGTAATGTAAATGCGGACCTGTTGATCGACCAGTACTTCCTACATAACCAATTAACTGTCCTCGCTTAACCTTTTCTCCGTATCGTATAGCTATTCGAGAAAGATGACCATATAAAGTGGTGTAGCCATGTCCATGATTGATAATTACGTGGTTTCCATAACCCCAACGATCTTTCTTTGTTTTACTCACTCGTCCATCTCCCGTTGCATATATTTCTGTTCCTACTTCAGCGGTAAAATCCATGCCTGCATGGAAAGTAAAGGTGTGATAGAACGGGTCAAGGCGATAGCCAAAACCAGACGCCATTCGCTTTAGATCCATATTAGCAACAGGCATAATAGCTGGGATAGAGTTGACTAAATTGGATCGATCGGAAATGAGCTTGGTTAACTGTGCATAGCTTTTCTTTTGGGTCTCATTAAGATCTTTCAGACGGTTGATTTTTTCTCGAAGTGCTTTTAGTGCTTCTCCGTTATTCAGTTTTAATATTCTTGCAAAATCATCTTCATCTTTTTTGCCTTTTTCTATGCTTGGAGGTTCTACTCCGTAAATGGCACGATAGATGTTTTCGTCTTTTTCTTTGAGTTCGGATATTTCGTTGTCGAATACGTCCAACTCACGCTGCATTTGCTCAATTTCAAAGAGAGTTTCCTTGTTTTTTTTAGCCACTGTAACCGCATATGAATCAGTAATATAGCGACTAATTATAATGGATAGAATAGTAACGCTAACAATGATTAAAGAGCTAACACCCAATATGCGCCAAAACATGTAACCTTTGTTTTCGGTTACTTTCTCAAAGCTTAAACTTTTTTGATTATAAAAGTATTTGGTTTTGGGCATTTCAGAATTCTCACAATATTAACGATTAGACTCCGATTTAGGTTCTTTCAGTATCGCTTAATTCGTAGAATTCCATATAAGATTTTGCTCGTTCGACATATTCATCTACGTTTTCTTGAATGCG
>JAYYCN010000148.1:0-3156 GCA_036161795.1 Bacteroidota bacterium | reverse complement strand
GTTTGTGCTTTCACCTCATTGGTGAAGCATAGCAAAAAAAGAAGTACACAGACTATTTGCTGGGTGAAGGCGCTTTGATTATATTTTTTTTCGATAATACCCATACCGCTATACCCATAACGATCATAGTGAGTGATATCATTTGTGCTTGAGAGAAAATGAGGTCACCTATTCGATAAAGACTGTCACCGTGTTCACGAATAAACTCTATCAAAAATCTTTCTACTCCAGCAAACATCAAATAAACCCCAAAGACCATGCCTGGCTTTAACGATAATTTCCTCACGTAAAACCATAAAATAGAAAAAAGGGCAAGCGCCATCAATGCCTCATATAATGGAGTCGGGTAAACTGGATCAATTAGCTGAAAGCAATAATTCCCGTCGCAACTTGGGATTCTTTCCATCCCCAAAGTGCCATATTCTTTACCCAATACATTATGAGGATACTTATAAGCCCAGGCCCAATCTGGGAGCCAAGAACTTCCAGTTAGATTTGCGATGCCCCAGTCACCATCACCAGCAAAATGGCAACCAAAACGTCCTACACCATAAGCCACCATCATTCCCGGCACAGCAGCATCCAAAGTATGTATGATTGAGTAACCTTTCTTTTTTACATACCAAAGTACACCACCCGCACCGCAAATCAGACCCCCAAAAAAGGTCCAACCTCCTGTTGTTAATAGCTGACTGAGAATTACCTGAATACTAAAATTCTCAGGTGTTTCAAGGATATGGAAAATCTTTGCCCCTAAAAAGCCAGTAATTAGGGCGACAGCGGTGATATTGCCCATTTCATCTGCCATGGTGAACTTCACCGACTTTTCTTCTGGCTTTTCCAAACGCTCTTTTTTGTCCGTGTAATAACGATATCCTAAGACCAGCGCAGCGGTAAATAACCCTAATGCTATATCTCCATCGCTTGTGAAAATATGATCTTGGGGAACAAAGCCTTCGCCGGAATTTAGGGCAAGGTAAATAATTTTATAACCAAATAGGAATCCGAATAAGCCATTAAAAACATAATCGGATGCGCTTGCAGGCATACCAATGGTGACCTTTTGAGATTTTACCGGGAAATACCCTAATTCACTACGACGCATGAATTCGGTCTGCATCGCCCAGTAAGCTGCACCAATTGCCAACGCTACAAACAAACCGAAAGTGTTGACAATCTCTAGAAACGGGAGTTCGATACCTAAAGTATCCTTAAAAAAATGATAGAGGGTAGGAAACACCTTACAAATTAACGACTAATTTCCGCCCTTTCAAATTCTCCTTCCATTAAGAAATACTCATTAATCCTATCTAATTTGAAGGGCACAAGGGTTTCAACGGCTAGCGGATCATATTCAGCAGCGACTCTTACATAATTATCTGTATAGCCCTGCATCATTCCGTTTCGTACTTCAGATTCAAATAAAACAGGTCTTGAATTTCCAAGTTGAGATTGGTAAAATGCTCGCTTCTTTTTTTCGGATAATGAACGCAACTGTGTTGTTCTTTCCCCTCGGGTTTTAACGGGAACAACTCCTTGCATTTTACGCGCTGTTGTATTAGGTCTTTCTGAATATGGGAATACATGCAAATAAGAAACGGGTAATTCATTTAGAAAATAATAAGTATCTAAAAAATGATCATCGGTTTCACCTGGAAATCCTACGATTACATCTACGCCTATTCCACAATCGGGCATTCGTTTTTTGATGTGTTCAATTCGACTACGATATAAATCACTTTTGTATTTTCGGCGCATCCTATGAAGGAGTTCGTCGTTACCGCTTTGCAATGGGATATGGAAATGAGGTACGAATTTTTGACTTTCACTTACAAAGTCAATGATCTCATCCGATAACAAATTGGGTTCGATCGAACTTATTCGGTAACGATCAATGGATCCGATTTTATCTAATTCTTGAATTAATTCATAAAATGACTCTTGATGGTTAATTCCAAAGTCCCCGAGATTCACACCGGTTAAAACTACTTCTTTAACTCCCTTATTAGTGGCCTCTTTGACCTTTTCGATGGTATTTACAACATTGGCACTTCTACTTTTACCTCGAGCCAATGGGATGGTACAGAAACTGCAAAAATAGTCGCAGCCATCTTGAACTTTAAGAAACATCCGGGTTCGGTCTCCCTCACTAAAACCTGGAACAAACTCATGAACGGATTTAATGGGTTGGTTATGAATTCGAGTTTTGGACTCCTTATTAAGATGTGTTAAGTGATGGATAAGATCAAACTTTTCAGCCGCCCCTAAAACCATATCAACACCTGGAATTTCTGAAATCTCCTTTGGTTTTAGTTGTGCATAGCAACCTACGATTACGATGTAGGCATCAGAATTCGCTTTCAGTGCTTCACGCACCACTTTTTTACATTTGCGATCAGCATGATCTGTAACACTGCACGTATTGATTACATAAAGATCCGCACCCTCGTGAAATTGCTTTCGTTCAAAACCATTCTTTTTAAGCTGCTGAGCAATGGTACTGCTCTCAGCAAAATTCAATTTACATCCAAGTGTATATAACGCAACTGAAGGTTTCAATGTAACAAAATTAATACATTAGATGTTGACATTAGAAGATCAAGGATGCTTCAAGTGCCAATGTGCTTATACGCAAACCAGAACCCGTTACAGGCGAAACACCTTCTACCTTAAAGTTATCATTCAAACTATTGATACCCACATTCAAATCAATGGCATAGCCATAGTTCTCATTCATTTTTTGCACTCCTATGGATCCCAAAATTTCGATGGGCTTCAACGGAAGGTTATCCCACTGCTGTATGAAAACCTCTTGATTCAAAGGTATTTTATTGGGCCCTACATATAGCACCGATCTCATAATGTAGCTAGGAGTAAATCCTGCCGTGATGAACATAGCCTTTCTCCCTTTATTTGGATCCGTAGAAATCAGTACTTTCAATGGGAGATCCACAGTAACTAAGCTTATCGATGTGTATGCTTGATTAACCGAAGTATCTGTGGATGTTGCATTGTTAAAATTACCACCCCGAAAACGCACATCTAATCCTGCTTGGTAGTGAAAACGACCTGTTTTCAGAGGATCATGGTAATAGATTCCTGCCACATACCCTAACATTGGCGTTGGGTTCTTCAACTCTTCACCATAGAACTGAT
>JAYYCN010000147.1:0-4353 GCA_036161795.1 Bacteroidota bacterium | reverse complement strand
CGCGCAAATTAGCAGATGTTTCAAATCTTCCAACGTTTGCTGCGTTCGTTGATGGTAAATTGGTAAACCAAGTTCAGACGAATAAAGCAGATGTGCTGGCGGATTTTGTATCTGAAATAGATTAAATTCAAAATACCTGTAATCAAACATCTAACCGAGTTCGCAGAGAAAAACGACGCGGATTTCCTCGAGGAGACCATCCAAGTCTTGGAGGATTTAACGGAATTACCAAGCCTGAAAGATGAAGAATTGAATGTGATAGGAGAGTTGATTTCGAACCTTTACGGAGCTTTAGAAGTTCAAAAAGCGATGGAAGATGGTACTTCCAAGAAAGACGCGTTGAATGGTTTTATGAAGCGTGTTCTCGGATCAATTGATAAGTAACAGGTAATAAAGTATTGTATCTAAAGGGGCCAGTGGCCCCTTTTTTTATTCTATATCGTTTAGTGTTTCACCGGATCCTTCAATCAGGCTTTCTCCAGGTTGGTCTAACTCTGTGACCTCTCTAAGGGTTCGTTGAATGGCACGGGTTCGTGTTCCACTTACTTGATCTAAATGATTTAATCCGGTCTGAATATTGCGTTGTGCTTTTTCAAGTATGCCTCCAAATTTGTTGAACTCAGTTTTGACGGATCCTAAAATTTTCCAAACTTCAGAACTCCTTTTTTGGATGGCTAGTGTTCTAAAGCCCATTTGTAGCGAATTGAGTATAGCGCCTAAGGTAGCTGGGCCAGTAATCACTACGCGGTATTCTCGTTGAATATTCTCCAATAAAGCAGCCTTGCGTATCACCTCGGCGTATATTCCTTCAAATGGAAGAAACATGATACCAAAATCTGTGGTGTAGGGTGGATCTAAATATTTTTCAGAGATATCTTTTGCCATTTTTTTAATGGTTTGCTCTAGATTCTTTTGAGCAGCTTCTATTTCAGCACTTTCAGTTTTATCATAAGCATCTTGAAGTTGTTCATAGGCGTCTTTAGGGAACTTTGCATCTATGGGCAACCAAACCGTATCGCCGCTCTCATCTGAACCAGGGAGTTTCACAGCAAATTCTACAATGGCATCACTCCCATTTTTAGTTTTTACGTTAGACTCGTACTGATCGGGGGCAAGTAGGTTTTCTAACAACATGGATAACTGAATTTCTCCAAATCCTCCTCGCATCTTTACATTACTTAAAACCCGTTTCAACCCACCAACATCTTGAGCTAAATTCTGCATTTCTCCTAATCCCTTTTGTACATCTCCCAATTGTCTGCCTACCTGCTCGAATGATTTGCTCAATCGTTCATTTAATGTTTTTTGAAGCTTCTCATCTACGGTTTCCCTCATCTTATCAAGTTCTTTTCCGGTAGATTCTACGAGTTTGTCTTGTTTCTGTGCCATCGCATCAAACTTCAATTCCTGAGCTTTGGTGAATGTTTCGATGCTTTTTTGGAAGGCATCGTTGAATTCACGAATGGCTAATCTTATCTCCTCTCGACTTTCCTTTGAACTTTTTAACATCCCATCGTTTATGTGGTTAAGCTTAGTTTCTAGTTGCTTGGTCAAGCGGTCAATGGATTTATTATTTTCCTCCCGATTTGTAGAGAGAGATTGATTTAATTCCGTTCGATTATCTCTAAATTCCTCGCGGAAAAACTCCCTCATCTCATGGGTTAATTGGCTTTTTCCCCCTCCGCTCTTTACAAAGAAAAGACCAATTAAAATTATGTTGACTAGGCAAATAGCGACAATTAAATACTCCATACGGTTTCCCAATTTACATCTTTTAGATGGACTCTTTATCTAAACACGTTACAATAAGTGGATTTATATTTGAGATAAATAGAAATGCGTAATTTCATATTTCTCAATGTGCCGCACATTCATCATACGTTTGAGGATGGCTTTGTCGTAAAAGACGTACATGGTCAGATATTTTCGGATGGTGATTCTGTGATTGTTATCAAAGATTTACCCGTAAAAGGGGCAAGTAAGAAAATCAAAGTAGGTACCAAAGTGCCGAATATTCGTTTGGTAGAAGACGATCACAATATCGATTGTAAAGTACCCGGGTTTGGAGCAATGGGCCTAAAAACTGGATTCGTTAAAAAAAGGCCTAAGTTTTTCCATTGTCTACGCAATTAAATGCTCATAAGCAAAACGAGCAATGATGAAAGTCAGTGCTCGTTCATTATTCCTTTCTTAATTATTTAATGTTGTACTTGGATTTTATGGGTCTTTGAGGTTTGAAGATGATTCATTTTAACCCAATAAATACCATTGTAAACATCTGATATATCTACATGTGAAATGGTGCTACCTGGGGCGATAAAGGTCTCTTTTATTAATGAACCTTTAGCATCCACTAATTGAATAATTATTTTTTCTTTTCCCGCTTGACCAAGTTGAATTACTACCAAATCCTTGGATGGAATAGGGAATACCTTAGACCCCAATACGTTCATAGATGAGATAGAATTTGAGGTTCCCGTATATTCCTGAACAGGTTCATCTATCGTAACGTTAGCGGGATTTTGTGGATTCCCAATATTTTCCATTGCCACATCACCGTTATAAGTTGGCCCAACAATATAAGGATAGGCACTGTTCCAGTTTTCATCAACCGTTGCAAAGTATGCATAAATGCCTTCAGGATATTCAGGTGTAACACAAAACCGTCCGTTGTGAATATCTAAATCGCCGCTATTTTTAATGAACTCATAATCCTCCCGATACAATCCTAATGGGTATTCCGCTGAAATATCTGGGCCATCGGTCACATCACTTCCGTCTGCATAATGCGTTCGTTTTGTGATATCTCTTTTTTGATATGAACTTTCTATTCTTTTGATGCCGCCTGTACCATCTGTATTGGCATAGCCGTACGCGCCGTATACAGGAAATCCATCAAACGTGTATCCAAGTAAAGGAGAGTGTTCATTTGGATTGATGACATATAAACCGTCTGCGAGATAAATGTCGCAAACATCTGAAATCACATTTTTATCCAACCGGAAAGCAGATGGATTTTGATGATGGTGATAGGTTCCACCAATCAATTGGCCCATTCCAGGTCTACCTCCGCTGAAAATGGGACTCGGATGCCCCTTTGCGCAGTCAAAACCATCGCGTTCAGCAACGATAGCATCTCGATTCCAAATGCCTTGGTTCTGATAGCTATTCCCATCTTTATAATCATACATGGGTACCCCGTTGATAAAGACGCCGATTGGACCTAACGGAACGTTTGTTTTGTTGCCTGTTTCTTCTACAGGATTTAATGGGATCTTAAAAAGATGCTGATTGTCAGATGCCATTGATGGATTACCATCCAGGTAAGGACCAATGATATAAGCAGGTAAACCTGTTGCATTGATGTAAGCATTATTTTCAGAATAGCGAACACGTTGCACATTGGCAAGCGCCGTATCCTCAAAAGATGTACTGTTACCTTTCATGTAATAACGACTTTTTGTATTGTCGGTATTAATAATCCAATGGGTAATGGCAGGGTTTGTTTGTGCATGTATTTGAAAAATACTTGATGCGGTTAGTGCGAGAGCGAGAACTTGTTTCATATTCATTTATTTGACGACTGATTTGATATAATAGTTGGATAGTGGTTTTCTGAACTTAGGGTTAAACAAAAATTCTTTATCCGTAAGTGTTTTGAGGAACGCTATTAGTTCTATTTTCTGGTTGGATGTAAGTTTCGCGGCATATTTAAGTCGCTTATCTCCACTATTTCGATAGGCATTCCCACTACGATAGTGTTCAATTACTTGTTTTAAATGTTCAAACCGTCCGTCATGCATGTAGGGAAAAGTGTATTCTATATTCCGAAGTGTGGGAACTGAAAATTTCCCGACATCCGATATTTGTTTTGAAATAACCATTCTGCCTGAATCCTGTATAATAGGATCGATTTTCAATCCGTTTGATTCAAAATGATTATTTGTAAATAAAGGCTCTAGATGACAAGATGAGCATGCTTTTTTGAATATGTTGTATCCTTTTTGCTCCATATCCGTAAAATGGGCAAGTCCTTGCTTTACCCTGTCATACTTGGCGTTGAATGTATTCAGTTGCATGGTGAATTGAGCAAAGGCTTTTAAGAAAACCGAAGTATTGATGCTGTCTGTTTCAAATACTCGATGAAACAATTTTTTGTAACCTGGGTGTTTGTTTAAGCGTTTTATTGCCTGTTCTAAAGGAAGGTCCATTTCAGCGTGAGCGCTGAGCGGAATGAGCGGTTGAGCCTCCAGGTTACTTGCCGCTCCATCCCACATATAATGAGGTTTAAATATTAAGTTCATGAGGGCGATGGAGTTTCGTTTTCCAATTCGGTCATTAACTCCGTGACTT
>JAYYCN010000146.1:0-7921 GCA_036161795.1 Bacteroidota bacterium | reverse complement strand
CTCCCCGAGTATAATTTTGATGAGTATACTCGACCTGAAGGCGAAGATGAATAAACTGAGATTATTCGAAAAAAGGCCAACCACTGTGTTGGCCTTTTTTAGTTACAACCAAATTACCTGCGTACCTTTGTAATATGTACCGCCGCGTACTCGTTTACGGATTTGCTTTTGGCTCGCTGAGTGCAGCCATGATTTTGATTAATTTTCTTAATCGTTTGTACCTCGAACGGAATTGGATGTCTGCCATTCCCACTCTTGCTAACATCATTATTCTCGGTTTTGGAGTTTTCCTTTTTGTGAAAAGTTTGATGCAGATAAAATTTGAAAAACCATTGACACTGGGTAAAACGCTTTTTGGAACCCTTCTGATGGCTCTGGTTGCAGCGTTATTTAATATTGGAACCTATCAACATGTTTTTTCCAATGAAAAAGAGACGTTTAATGGTTTTCGCGACATGCAAGTGGAGCGATTAAAAACACAAATCAATGCCGATAGCACTTCAAAGGCTGAAGCGACAGTTAAAATAGATGAGGCCATTCAAAATCTAGATCAAAACCTAAGTGTAGGTACCTTTTCAAGAATTCAAATTCATCTGTTTTTATTGGTGGCCTTGGTTGTTACCTTACTGGTTTACGTAGCGAATAAAAAGCAATCATGAGGAAGATTCTAGGGTATATCTACATCGGTTATTATGGCTTAATTTTCATTGGGTTGTTTCTGATTTTATATCCTTTTTTATGGATTTTGTTATCGCGCAAAAGCACCTTTTATTACGCAGACAAGCTTCGTAAGTTTTGGGGTCAAGCATCTAGTTTGCTTGGTGGTATGTTACCCGTTATTGATTACGAAGAGCGTATTGATCCAAGAGCACAGTATGTTTATTGTGCTAATCATATGTCATATTTAGACATTATTCTAACGGGTGGTTTTCTACCTACCTTGAATTTTTTTATGGCGAAAATGGAGTTGAAAAATATTCCGTTATTCAAAATTTGGTTTGAGACCATTGACGTACCCGTAAAAAGAGAAAGCTTACGTAGCTCGCATGGCGCATTTGTTCAAGCTGGTGAAAAGTTAGACGATGGTATGAGCTTGATTATTTTTCCGGAAGGTAGAATTCCTAAAGATACACCCAAAGTAAAGTACCCGCTAAAGTTGGGTGCATTTAAACTAGCCATTGAAAAACAATTGCCACTGGTTCCTGTGAGTATTTTAGACAACTATAAACGCCTAGATTCCTATACATGGAGCGCTAGCCCAGGTAAAATGAGAATGAAGGTTCATAAACCAATAGAAACCAAAGGTTTATCGATAGACGACTCTAAGGAATTAGCAGAAAAGGTATATTCCATTATCAATCAAGATTTACAAAACGCAAGTATTATATGAAAATCACAGATGAGAAAATAGACGCATTGGCTCACCTATCTCGACTTTCTTTTGAAGGAGATGAGAAGGAAAACATAAAAAAGGATCTCGAAAACATCTTGGATATGTGCGAGAAGATGAAGTCAGTAGATACGGATGGAGTAGAACCATTGATTTACATGGCCGATTCCCAGAATATACTTCGCGATGATGAGGTGAAACAAGAAATTTCACGCGAGGAAGCATTGAAAAATGCACCGAAGAAAGACAGTGATTTCTTCCGGGTTCCAAAGGTGATAGATCAAAATGACTAGGTCACTGATTGAAATTGATGGCGTAACCAAACGATACAAGCTTGGAGAGCAAATAGTGTACGCGCTCAATGGTGTCAATCTAAATATAGCGCGTGGCGAGTATACCGCATTGATGGGACCTTCCGGTTCAGGAAAGAGTACATTGATGAATATCATCGGTTGTTTAGACAGCCCCACCGACGGAACGTTTTTTCTCAATAACAAAGAGGTCAGTAAAATGTCGGACTCGGCTTTGAGCGAGGTGCGTAATACAGAAATTGGATTTGTATTTCAAACCTTCAATTTATTGAATCGTTTGAATGCCATTGAAAACGTTTCGCTTCCTTTAGTATATGCGGGTATCCCTAAAAAAGAAAGGGATGAGAGGGCCAAAGAGGTTTTGGATAAGGTAGGTTTGGGCGATAGGTCGAGTCATAAACCTAATGAATTATCGGGTGGTCAAAGACAGCGTGTGGCAGTCGCACGCGCACTGATTAATAACCCAAGTATTTTGCTTGCGGATGAACCTACAGGGAACTTAGATACACAAACAAGCCATGAAATTATGGCTTTATTCGAGGAGATACATGCCGCGGGTAATACCATTGTGTTGGTTACTCACGAAGAAGATATAGCCCAACATGCAAAACGCATAATTCGCTTGCGAGATGGTGTGGTTGAGCTAACGGATTGATAAATTTCATACCGATACGTATCTTTATACCTTTATTAACTTGAGCATGATTTCGTCTGCGATTGGTTGGTACTTTAAACAACGACATCAGGAACTTTGGTCTCTGGCGGATAAAGCTATCAAAAATCAGCACGAGTTATTAGAATACTTCACGGATAAACTTAGTAGAATTGTTTATGGCCATGATCATCATGTAAAAAACCGACTTTCATATGATGAATTTCGATCGGCATTACCCGTGGTGGGTTATGAGGATCTCAAACCTTATATCCAGCGAAATATGGAAGGCGAACAACAGTTATTGTGGCCTGCAGATATCACCTGGTTTGCAAAATCATCGGGTACAACCAGTAACGAATCAAAGTTCATTCCTATTACATTTGAGGCCCTTGAACACACCCACTTCAAGGGAAGTAAAGAACCCATTACACAGTTTTATTCCTTCTATCCTGAGGCGGATATTTTTAGTGGCAAGGGAATTTTAATTGGCGGTTCCCATAACATCAACCAAGTAAACGAATCTTGCTATTACGGAGACTTAAGTGCTGTTTTAATGACTCACATGCCACAATGGGCGAATTGGAAGAGTGCACCTGATGTACACATTTCCATCATGGATAATTGGGAAGAAAAGGTGGAGATGATGGCACAGTCTACTATTGATGAAAACATAACCAGTATTTCCGGGGCGCCTACGTGGTCTATGGTATTGTTAAACCGGGTACTTGAAATTACTGGAAAATCTCACATTCATGAGGTTTGGCCCAACATGCAATTGTTTATACATGGTGGAATGAGTTTTGAACCGTATCGAGAGATTTATAAAAGGCTGATACCTGGGGATCACATGCGATATGTAGAAACCTATAATGCAAGTGAGGGTTTTTTTGGAGTGCAGGCATATAAAGAGCAAAAAGACCTCTTACTAATGACTCATCACGGGATCTTTTATGAGTTTTATCCCGTAAATAAAGGGCCCAAGTATGCGGTGCCTCTTTGGGAAGTCGAAACAGGTATAAATTATGCCGTTGTGGTGACCAATAACAGCGGATTGTGGAGGTATGTTATAGGTGATACCGTTGAATTTACCAATACTGAGCCCTATTTATTTAAGATAACGGGCAGAACCAAACTTTTTATCAACGCATTTGGGGAAGAGCTAATCATGGAGAATGCGGAAACGGCCGTCGCAGAAGTATGTAAAGTCATGAATTTAGAAGTTGTTGACTACACAGGAGCTCCTTGTTTTGAACAAGGAAAAGAATGCCATGAGTGGATATTTGAATTTAAATCAAACCCTAAGAATCTTGAAGATTTCATTCGATTGTTTGATGATGAACTTAAAAAGGTAAATAGTGACTATGAGGGTAAGCGTGTGGGTGAATTACTCATGAAACCACCAAGAATTCATTTGTCTTCACCGGGTGGTTTTAAACGTTGGCTTCAAGACAAGGGCAAACTTGGAGGCCAAAATAAGATTCCCCGGCTTGCAAATCATAGAAAACATCTGGAAGAAATACTTCATTTCATTTAGCCCTTAGGTTGCTTATTTTTGTATAAAATAAGGCAATCATGTACGGAGCTATCAAAGAACATTTTCAGAAGGAATTAGAGCAAATTGATCATTCTGGGCTCTTGAAAAAAGAACGGATCATTACTTCGGCTCAGGACGCCGTAATCAAGTTAGACGATGGCTCTGAGGTGGTGAATTTTTGCGCGAACAATTACCTTGGATTAAGCAGCCATCCGCGTGTGGTAGAGGCAGCAAAAAATGCGATTGATACCCATGGTTACGGCATGAGCAGTGTGCGTTTCATTTGTGGAACTCAGGATATTCATAAAGACTTAGAAAGAAAGATTGCAGAGTTTTATGGAACGGAAGATACCATTCTTTATGCAGCTGCATTTGATGCAAATGGCGGAGTATTTGAACCCCTTTTTGGGCCCGAAGATGCAATTATAAGCGACTCCTTAAACCATGCCTCTATTATTGATGGAGTGAGGCTGTGTAAGGCCAAGCGTTTTCGTTATGAAAACAATAACATGGACGATTTAGAAGCTAAGCTTCAGGAAGCAAACGAAGCAGGTGCAAGGTTTAAAATCATTGTTACCGACGGAGTGTTTTCAATGGATGGCTATGTGGCCCAATTAGATAAAATCTGTGAATTAGGGGAGAAGTACGACGCGATGGTCATGACGGATGAGTGTCATGCGGCTGGTTTTATTGGTGCAAGTGGAAAAGGCGTTCCTGAATATTGTGGTGTTCACGGCAAAGTAGATATTGTTACCGGTACATTAGGAAAAGCGTTGGGCGGTGCGATGGGTGGATACACAACGGGTAAAAAAGAAGTCATTGAAATATTGAGGCAAAGAAGTCGCCCGTATTTATTTTCAAATTCATTGGCACCAAGTATCGTGGGAGCAAGCATTGAAGTGCTTAATATGTTGACGGAAACCACGGAATTACGTGACCGGTTGGAAAACAATGTAAAGCGCTTTAAAGCAGGAATGAAAGCCGCTGGTTTTGATTATAAAGACGGTGATAGTGCAATTGTACCTATTATGTTATACGATCCAAAGCTGAGTCAGACAATGGCTAACCATTTACTGGAAGAGGGTATTTATGTGATAGGATTTTTCTATCCAGTCGTGCCAAAAGACCAAGCAAGAATACGTGTACAACTATCTGCAGCGCATACCGATGCACACATAGATAAAGCAATTGAGGCCTTTGCCAAAGTGGGTAAGTCCTTGGGTGTGATATAAGTTTAATCGCTGTTTGCGGGTTTCTTCAAAACCTTAATAAAAAAGAAAACGGTTACAGCAGTAACGAAAACCTGCGTACCCACCATGGTTATGATTGCGCTTGTACTCATATCAAATCTTTTCTTTTCTTGTTGGCCACTCCTACTAAGAAGGCAAGATACGCGAATAATCCCAAGAGCATAAAGCGAGATAAGTAGCGATAGAAAATGGGATTAATATGCCATCCTGCGGCAATAATATCTCCGCCACGGATAATATCGCCAGGTCTAACCTTGATTTCATCTGTAGGATTTAACGTGACCTGTGCCGTTGTTGTTAAAGAAGATATCTCATCCTCTGCTAAGTTATCTGTACCTTCTTTAGGTACGTTGGCAAAGGAAATACTAGGTGATGATTCCTCTGTTCCAGGGATAGTTTTAAGGACCACCACATTGTCGTAGTCTGATTCATAGTCTGTCGAAAACAAAGACCTATTGTGTTTGATGTCGTTATTACCCAGCTGTCCGATAATGCTGTTCTTTTCATCAAATTGCCAATCGCCTTTGAATGCTTTCTCCCAATCTCCATCTTGAGGAAGAATTAAACTTCCCATGAAAATGATGATTAGCATGGTGGGCGTAATGTATTTTAGGATAGGCTTGTATATCTGAGGTAATTTAATGTCGGCTCCATCGTTGATTTCATTCCATCCTTTGGTTATGCCGAAGACCCAGCCAAACAGTATACTTTCTGCCAGTGCAAACACAACTAGAACCACCGTTCCTGCCCAATAATCGTACTGGTCAAAAACGCCCTGGTTGAAGAAGATAACCGTGGGTAGTCCCATTATCAGAGTGATTAACCCAAAGCTCCAAGCAGCCTTTTTTAGGCTGTAACCAAACTCATCTTGCATAAAGCCCATCCATGGAGTTCCCATAGCCAGCGATGAAGTAATACCAGCAAAGAATAACAAACCAAACCACATGAAGCCAGCAACAGTCGCTAAGACCGTTCCCCATTTACCAAATAAATATGGCATGGTTTGGAAAGCCATAGAGAAGGATGCGTTTTCTCTAAGCCAATCTAGCCCTAGATAACCAACGGCGATGGGTATTACGATGGATGCTCCAAGAACAATTTCAACGAACCCGTTCATCCAACCAGCGGCCATTGCGTTTAGCGCAATGTCATCTTTGGGTTTTACATAGGCTGCATAGCAATGAATGGTTCCCATTCCCACAGATAAAGTGAAAAAGATCTGACCTGCGGCTGCAAGCCATACTTTTGCATCCCACAGGTTTGAGAAGTCAGGTTTCCATAAGAAATCTAGGCCTAAGAATGCATCACAGTCAGCGCATCCTGCTGGTGATCCGCTATCGCCTAGAGTGAGTCCTCGTATAGCTAAAAATGCACCAAAGGCGATTAATAATGGCATACCGATTTTGGCCACCTTCTCTACGCCGCCTTCGAGCCCTTTAGATAAAATATAAATATTTATAACCAAGCAGATAAGGTAAAGAATTACAGGTTCTAAGGGTATTCCGAGAGTGCTTGTGTTAAGGTCTACAAAGTTCCCAAAGTAGGAAGATACTTGGTATTGGTCCATCCCTGTAAACGTTTGATTAACGGAGTGAATCACATAACCCAAGGTCCAACTTTCTATAAATGTGTAATAAGCAGCTACCGCAATATTGGTGAATATCCCAAAAACGCCAATGTATTTCCAAAGGCGTTTTTTCCCCATATCATTTAAAATAAAGGGAGTACAATGGTTTCCATTTTTACCACCATATCTACCTGTGGACCATTCAATCCATAACAAGGGTATCCCCATTAGGAAAAAACAAACCAGATAGGGTATAATGAAAGTTCCACCTCCGTTTTGAACGGCTTGAACGGGGAATCTAAGAAAGTTACCTAAACCAACGGCGTTTCCGGCCATTGCGAGGATTAACCCGACGCGGGTTCCCCACGATTGATTATCGCTACTCATGCTCACTCCGAATATAACGAACGCGTGAGAGTAAAACCAAAATTAAGAAGGGATATTTATGGCTGGACCTTGAAAATCGAACCGTCTGTTATCGATAGAAGCAGCCTTAATTAGGCGCTTTTGAAGTGTTTCAAATTGATCGAGGTAAATAGATTGATCTCCGTCACTAAGTGCTTCTTCGGGTTGATTGTGCACTTCGATGATTAATCCGTCAGCTCCTGCCGCTATGGCCGCCACAGATACTGGATCTACGATATCTCTGACGCCTGTTCCTTGACTTGGATCAACGATCACGGGTAGATGACTTAATTGTTGAACCAATGGCACGGCTGCAATGTCTAAGGTGTTTCTAGTAGCCGTTTCAAAGGTGCGAATACCTCTTTCACAAAGGATTACTTGTTCGTTTCCACCGGACAGAATGTACTCCGCTGATAGCAGCCATTCTTCAATGGTACTACTCATTCCTCTTTTTAATAAAACGGGTTTATTAATTTTTCCTAGAGCTCGAAGCAAAGGATAGTTTTGCATGCTACGAGTGCCAACTTGAAGAATGTCTACATTTTCAATAAATTCATCCAATTGATTGGCGCTCATTATCTCAGAAACTACTGCCAAACCATGATCGTCAGCTGCTCTTCTCATGAGTTCTAGACCCTCTTTTTTTAGCCCTTGGAAAGAGTAAGGGCTTGTGCGGGGTTTGTAAGCACCACCACGCATGAAGAGAACGCCTTTTTTACTTAGGAATTCACTAATGGTGTAAATTTGTTCTTCATTTTCAACTGCACAAGGACCTGCAATCATGAGTAGATCTTTTCCTATTTCTACGC
>JAYYCN010000145.1:0-3145 GCA_036161795.1 Bacteroidota bacterium | reverse complement strand
CGAATGAACTATTAAAACAACTAAAAATAGGAGGGAAATTAGTAATTCCTGTAGGAGAAACTAAAGAAAACCAGCGTATGCATCGGTACACTCGGATGAGTGAAACCAAATTCCATAAAGAAGTATTGAAACCGTTCCGATTTGTTCCTTTGGTGGGAAAATCGGGCTGGGATTCTATGGGTTCATAGCATCTTCGATTTCTTCGGTTTTAATGGGGAAGTCCTCCATTAAATCCATCATTTTATCGCCTTGAAGTACCACGTCGTTTTAAATTCTTAATCCAATACCTTCCTCTGGTTTGTAAATAACTGGTTCTATGGTCAAAACAGAACCATCCGGTATGGGCTCAAAGCGATGCATGACATCATGTACGTCTAGACCTAAATGGTGTGAAGTTCCATGCATAAAGTATTTCAAGTATGATTTCGGATTATCTTTAATTTGCTGCTGTGTAAATAATCCAAGTTCCACTAGTTTTTCGTTGGTGTATGCACAAACTTTTCCGTGATAATCAGGTAGGGTGTCTCCAGGCTTTAAAATGCTTTTAGCGTAACGCTGTACATCCAATACCGCATCGTAAACTTCTTTCTGTCTTTTGCTGAATTTTCCGTTAACGGGTATGCATCGCGTTAAGTCTCCTTTGTAGTTGGCATATTCGGCCCCAAAATCAAGAAGCATGAGGTCACCATCTTTCAAGGGTTTGTTGTTTTCAATATAATGAAGAACACAAGCACTTTCTCCACTCGCCATGATAGGGTCGAATGCGAATCCTTTACTTCGGTTTTTAACAAATTCATGGATAATTTCTGCCTCGACTTCGTATTCCATTATACCTGGTTTTATGCACTGTAATGCCCGATATAAACCTTTTTTCGTAATGCTAATTGCTTGTTTTAGTAGTTCGATTTCTTCTTCTTCTTTGGACATCCTTAAACGCGCCAAAGTTGGAGCTAATCTGAACATATTATGTGCAGGATATCGATCTTTCAGTTGTTTTGTAAAGTGAATATTAGCATAGGGAACGTTGGTTGTGAATCTGTCATTCTCATTCAAATTAACCCCGATACTTTCAGCCATTAATATCACGGAATGTATGGTTTGCCAGAACTCATGAAACCAAAAAACAGAAGAAATACCAGATCTCTCGTAAACCTGTTCTGGATTTAGTCTCGCTCCGTCCCAAACCGCGATTTGTGCATTGGTTTCTTTCACGAAAATACACTCTTTAAACATGGGATTAGGACAATCTGGAAAACTCACATAAATGGTATCCTCTTGTTCAATCCCTGTGAGATAAAATAAATCGCTTTGTTGTCTGAAAGCAAAGAAGGCATCACCGTTTCTCGGAGTTTCCCAATTGGAATGGATGATAGCCATTCCTCCCTTTGGAAGGGAATCAGCAAGCTTTTGTCTATTTTTCTTAAAGAGACCTTTGGGTAATTGGTGATATTTCATGAGTTTGTCAATTTTTTTACAATACAAAGTTACAAATCCAATATCGACTATCTATGTATAAGAGGATATGAGTACTATATGGTGATTTTTTATTTTTTATATCTATTTGGTATACATAAACTTACGCCTTTACAAAGTGACTCGTATTGGTTGCGATATTTGGATTAATTAGTGAAATAACATGAAGTGGGATTCCTTGATTCGCGATATATGCCATACTTTGTTTGAACAAGAGTTGATAAAACCTTAAATTTGAGGCAACACGAAACTTTTTTTTCGTGTCATACTATTAGAATCAAAAGAAAACGTATGAAAAAAACACTACGAATTATTTTACTTTTTCTGACTGTTTTTGCCTTTAATAAGACAGCAAAGGCGACCCACATGATGGGAGCAGACATGAGTTACAGTTGTCTGGGTAACGGTAAGTACAAAATTACAGCAAAAGTATATCGTGATTGTCGAGGAGTGTCAATGTCACCTGTAACTTTTGGTGCTTTTGCTGGAACGAACGGGGGTAGTGGTTGCGGAAGCGTGAGGTTGTCTGGTTTGAAACGTACAGGTATACGGGACGTTACTCAGCGTTGTTCTTCATCATCCAATCCTTGTAACCCCAAGAATACCTACGGAACGGGTAAAGGGGTAGAGGAGCATACATTTGAGGCGACCATTGATTTTACCACTTCACCACTGAAACAGTTTGTGAACAAAAGTAGTTGCTGTGAAATCACGTTTTACGTTACACAGTGTTGTAGAAATGGTGCCATCACAACAGGTGCGGCGAATAACAATTTTTATTCGACCTGTATGATCAACATCTGTAACATTCCAAAAACTGAAAATAAATGTAATAGTTCGCCACAGCTTTCAAACGAGCCAGTGGGTTTCTTGTGTTGTAACACGCCATGGTACTACAACAATGGTGCGGTAGATACGGTAGACTTTGATTCTATTTCTTACAAATTGGTTCGTGGTTTGAGAGGTATACCTAACAGCTCGGTGAATTACTCTTCGCCTTTTACCCATCAATATCCAATGACTCCGTTTTGTATTCCACCAACAAAAACGAATATCAAATGTAGACCAAGAACAAATTTGAATCCACCGCGTGGTTTCTTCTTCGACGAGACCAACGGAGATATCATTGTGACTCCTACGAATTGTAAGGAAGTTCCGATTCTGGTGATAGAGCAAACCGAGTACCGAAAAGATAGTGCCACAGGAAAGTGGTTGGTAATTGGTCGTACCCGACGAGATATGCAGATGTGGGTAATAGACGAATGTGGATATAACAAACCGCCAATTATCAATGGACCATTTAGTTGGAATATCTGTGAGGGTGAAAAGATATGTAAGAAAATTAAAATTGAAGACGAAACCTTTACTCCTCATCAAACCGTACCAGATACCGTTCTAGCTACATGGAATGGTGGTATTCCTGGTGCTACCTTCGAAGTTGTTGACCCGAAGAAGAGAGAAAAAGAATATGAGTTCTGTTGGGAAACAAAAATTGGAGATGCATCCGATGTATCCTACACCTTTACGGTGCGTGCTACCGATCAGCATTGTACACCTCCTATGATTTCTATTCGTTCCTTCAAGGTAAAAGTGAATCCTAAAGCCCAGACGGATAGAAAGTATGATACTTTAAAATGTGGTCGATTAGCTATGACTTCCATGATTCCGGGTG
>JAYYCN010000144.1:0-5257 GCA_036161795.1 Bacteroidota bacterium | reverse complement strand
CTGCAAAAAGAAGGTCATTAACAGCAATCTAATGTGCATTCCATCTACATCGGCATCTGTTGCAATTACGATTTTATTGTACCGTAAATTATCCAATGACTCTTCAATATTCAAGGCGTGCTGAAGCAGGTTAAACTCCTCGTTTTCGTATACTACTTTCTTTTTCAACCCATAACAGTTCAATGGCTTACCTCTTAAACTAAAAACTGCTTGAACACTGGTATTTCTACTTTTTGTGATACTACCAGAAGCCGAATCACCCTCGGTAATAAACAGGGTTGTTTCGTGATGCTCATCCTTTTTTATATCGGTGAAATGGACACGACAATCACGAAGTTTTTTATTGTGCAAATTGGCACGTTTAGCTCTCTCTTTAGCAAGTTTTTGGACCCCTGCCATATCCTTTCTTTCGCGCTCATTTTGAAGGATTTTCTTCAATAATGCATCTGCTACATTCGCATTTTGATGTAAATGATCATCCACGTATTTCTTCACAAATTCCAGCATCACAGATTTCAACGTAGCTCCACCCGGCTCCATTTCTGTAGAACCTAACTTTGTTTTGGTTTGACTCTCAAACACGGGCTCTACCACACGTATACTAACGGCAGCAGTAATAGATGAACGGATATCAGAGGGATCAAAATTCTTCCCGTAAAAATCACGGATCGTTTTTACCAATGCTTCCTTAAACGCTTGAAGATGGGTTCCACCCTGCGTTGTATATTGTCCATTCACGAAAGAATAATATTCTTCACCGTAAGCCTCTGTGTGTGTAAAAGCGATTTCAAAATCCTCCGCTTGCAAATGAACGTTGGGGTAAAGTGCATTTTCCGGATTTACTTTACTCTCCAGTAAATCCAACAGTCCCCTTCGCGATGCGAACGACTCTCCATTATAATGTATGGTTAATTTACTATTGAGGTAGGTATAATTCTTAACCTGTTCGCGGATAAAATCCTGGATAAAACGGTAATTTTTAAAAACGGTTGCATCTGGTTCGAACGTAATACGAGTGCCGTTTCTTTCAGTGGTATCGATTTCTTTCGCATCATTTGTAAGCTCACCACGTTCAAATTCTGCTAATTTGGTTTTACCCTCACGGAAACTCTCCACTTTAAAATAAGTACTTAGTGCGTTCACAGCCTTTGTACCTACTCCATTCAATCCGACTGATTTCTGAAATGCTCGACTATCGTACTTACCTCCCGTATTGATTTTCGAAACACAATCTATGACTTTCCCCAAAGGAATTCCTCTACCATAGTCGCGAATCATGACGGTTTTTTCATTGATTTTAATATCGATACGCTTACCATGACCCATCACGTGTTCATCGATAGAATTATCAATAACTTCCTTGATTAAAACGTAAATACCATCATCGGGAGATTTACCATCACCCAATTTACCGATGTACATACCAGGACGTAATCGGATATGCTCTTTCCAATCGAGACTCCTGATTTCATTTTCGGTATACTGTGCATTGTTCGGATTTTCGCTCATCTATACAAGAATACGACAGAATAACAGTCTGCTGTACCCAAGTTTTAAACAACTTAACATTCGAATTATTAACTTGCATCCCATGAAAGGATGGTATGGTTTTTTATTGCCCTTTACCCTAGTAATTCTAGGTTGCAATAGCGAAATTGATAGACAATTAAAAAAAATTGATTCCTTCTACCCTTACATTGAACCAAACATTGTTTTAGACAGTCTTCCAAGATCCACGGATAGCTTATTGATGGCTTTTGGAAAACAACATCCGAAACATAAACGTTCAGAGAATTTTGTTCATCGCGCCATTGATATCAAGCTAAAAAAGGGCATGCATTTACAAGCAGCAAAATGGGCTGTTTACTATTTGGAGACCTTTAAAACCAGCCCAACCCACAGATTGGAAAATGCAGTCATGGGAGCTCACCATTTCGAACAACATCAGGTTTTTGATCAAGCTCTCAAACTCTATAAAATTATTGTGAACGAATTCCCAGAAGAAGACATTGCTGAGCAAGCAGAGCAGATGATCTTCTTCATTGAAAAAGGACTTATCACACCTGAACAACAGCTCAATTACCTATTGGAACAGAAGAAAAATAAGTGAAGGTTTTAATCACGGGTGCCACCGGTTTCATTGGAAGCCATTTCATTGAACAATGCTTAAACAAGGGCTGGAATGTAGATGCTGTTAAAAGAAACAGCAGCAACCTCGATATTTATGAAAGCGTAAATCTTTTCTATAAGCAGGATTCATCACATCCATCCTCGAATGAAATTAATCAACTTCAATTGCTTAAAGTGGCAGTCTCAGAACGTGCGGAATGGAATTGTTTGAAATATCTTTCTGACCAACGTGGATCACTAAAATGGCTAACCGCATCCCTCGATGATATCGATGAAGTCATCAGTTTGATGCAAAATTCTTATGACCTCATCATACACGCAGCAGCTAAAATTTCTTTTAGGAAAAAAGATGGGCCGCAGATGATAGAAAACAATATTCATCTCACAAGGAATATCATTAACGCTGCCATAAAAGAAGGTCAAAAAAAGATCATCCATGTAAGTTCAATTGCGGCATTAGGTAGACCATTAGAAGATCGTCCTATTCGAATCACCGACGATTGGGAGGAATCCCCATTTAATACAGACTATGCAAAGAGCAAATTTCATTCTGAAATGGAGGTTTGGAGAGGAAAAGAGGAAGGACTCAACGTTTTAATTGTCAACCCTGGAATTGTATTAGGGTATGCACAAGGGCCCAACAGCTCCAGGCAAATCATCGAAGCGGCAACCAAAAATCCTTTCATCCCTGCAGGTTCGAATGGTTTTGTATTTGTGGAAGACTTGGTTGGTCGGACATTGGAACTGAGCGAAAATGAGTCCGCCTGGAATCAACGACATTTAATGGTAAGTCATAATTTGGATTATGAGTATTTGTTGAGTGCCATAGCTAAGGTGTACCATACAGCTCCACCCAAATGGAAGTTAAAGGGCACATTTTTCAAATTGGTACTTACCGCGGTTAGATTGTTAGAGAAAGTTGGCATTCAACCCAATATTAGCAGCGAACTTCTCAACAGTACCAATAAGAAAAGCGTTTATCAGAACGCATAAAAAAAGGCCGTTAAACAACGGCCTTTTTCCTTATTCTATTGTTAGTGTTAATAACGGTATTCCTCTCTTTTAAAAGGACCTTCCACGCTTACTCCAATGTAATCTGCTTGTTCTTGACTCAATATGGTCAACTCTGCACCAATCTTCGCGAGATGTAGCTTTGCTACCTTTTCATCTAAGTGCTTAGGAAGCACATAAACCTCATTCTTGTAATTTTTGTGGTTATGCCATATCTCCAACTGAGCTAATGTTTGGTTTGTGAATGAATTACTCATCACAAAACTTGGATGACCCATTGCACAACCTAGGTTCACCAAACGACCTTCGGCAAGAACGATTACCTCATTACCATTCACATTGAACACATCAACCTGAGGCTTAACGGTGTATTTAGAATCTCCATGGTTCTTCTCCAACCAAGCCATATCGATCTCGTTGTCAAAATGCCCGATGTTACAAACGATAGTCTTGTCGTTCATGGCTTCGAAATGTTTTTGACTAACGATATTACAGTTACCTGTCGCTGTAACCACAATATCAACCATAGGGATAGCGGTTTCTAAGTTTAGTACTTGGAAACCGTCCATCGCTGCCTGTAATGCACAAATTGGATCAACTTCTGTTACGATGACTCTCGCACCTGCACCTCGTAAAGACTCAGCAGAACCTTTACCAACGTCACCATAACCACAAACAACGGCCACTTTACCTGCCATCATTACGTCAGTCGCACGACGGATAGCGTCAACCAAACTCTCCTGACAACCATATTTATTATCAAATTTACTCTTGGTCACACTATCGTTCACATTTATACATGGTAATGGAAGAGTACCTTTTTCCATACGCTCATATAAACGATGAACTCCCGTAGTGGTCTCTTCAGATAAACCACGAATTCCTTCTACTAACTGTGGGTATCGATCCAGTACCATATTGGTAAGATCTCCTCCATCGTCTAGGATCATGTTCAGTGGTTGGCGATCTTGTCCGAAGAAAAGGGTTTGTTCTATGCACCAATCAAATTCTTCATCTGTCATTCCTTTCCATGCATATACAGGGATACCTGCCGCTGCAATCGCTGCCGCTGCGTGATCCTGTGTACTGAAAATGTTACATGAACTACATGTAACATCCGCACCTAAGGCAACCAGTGTTTCAATTAAAACAGCCGTTTGAATGGTCATGTGAAGACAACCAGCAATTCTTGCTCCAGCTAGTGGCTTGCTGTCTCCATACTCTTCACGAAGAGCGACAAGACCAGGCATCTCAGCCTCAGCCATTTGAATCTCTTTTCTACCCCACTCGGCAAGTGAGATATCTTTTACTTTGTAAGGGATGTATGTTTCTGTTGCAGACATATTCGTATTTGTCCGCAAAGATACAGGAAACGATTGAGACCTCTGTGTAAGTATTTAGAGGCAAAGGAATTAAAATCCGCAATTGCACCCACCTGATTTATTCTGGTATTTTCTTTGAGTACTGCAGGACTGCAGCACACTTAGAATTAAGAAAAGACATAATAAAATGGAAAATGCTTTGCGCATGAAGACAAAAATAGAATAAATGCTTCAAAACTATGACCTTTGTGCACTGAAACGCATAAAATGACACACTTGAGTATTATCGATTTCGCATTAGATTGGCTACTTCATTTGGATGAAAAACTTCAGATGGTGGTACAAGAATACCGAAGCTTCACTTACATGATTTTGTTTAGCATCATTTTTGTGGAAACCGGTTTGGTATTGATGCCTTTGTTGCCCGGTGATTCTTTGCTGTTTGCAGCTGGATCCATCGCCGCATTGGATGATACACTAAGCATTTACGTTCTTATTCCGTTGTTAATCACTGCTGCCTTACTTGGAGATAATACCAATTACTTCATTGGCTCTCGGATTGGTGTCCGAATCTTTAACCTTAAATGGCGCTTTCTAAAACGGGAATATCTCACGCAAACCGAAGAGTTCTATGATAAACATGGAGGCTATACCCTCATCATGGCGCGTTTTGTTCCCATTGTTAGAACATTTGCTCCATTTGCCGCAGGAATGGGTTCCATGACCTACGCCAAGTTTATTGGATATTGTATTTCCGGTGCTGTTTTGTGGGTAACGTCCATCACGTGTTTGGG
>JAYYCN010000143.1:0-10679 GCA_036161795.1 Bacteroidota bacterium | reverse complement strand
GTGGCTAGGCTATCTTTTGCATATTGCATGCACCAAACCGCCATTTTATTGGTATACCAGTTATTGTTGACGTTATTTTCAAATTCATTGGGACCAGTTACGCCCAACATCACCCACTGCTTTTTGTTTTCTGAATAATTAACACGTTGTGACCAAAAGCGGGCGATTCCTACCAAAACATCTATACCATAAGTCTCCATATATTCTTCATCACCGGTATAATTGATGTAATCATAAATGGCGTAAGCAATGGCCCCGTTTCGATGTATTTCCTCGAAGGTGATTTCCCACTCGTTATGACATTCTTCACCATTCATGGTAACCATTGGATACAGGGCAGCTCCGTTGGTAAATCCTAATTTTTCAGCATTTTCAATGGCCTTAGGCAAATGATTGTGTCTGTATACCAAGAGGTTTCTAGCTACATCAGAAGTTGCCGTTCCTAGGTAAAATGGCAAACAATAGGCTTCGGTATCCCAGTATGTACTGCCACCGTATTTTTCACCCGTAAATCCTTTGGGACCAATATTTAGTCTTGAATCATCTCCTGTATAGGTCTGATATAGCTGAAATATATTGAATCGAATGGCTTGCTGAGCGGTATCATCTCCCACAATTTGAATATCTGCATTATCCCAAACCTCTTGCCAAGCGGCGGCTTGTTCTGCACATAATTTTTGCCATCCACATTCGGCGGCTTCATTCAGCTCAAGCTCCATATGTTTTGAGAAATCTGCCGTATCCACATGCATATCACTCAACACAACGGCATATTTTACCACCTCAATAGATTCATTGGATTTAGCCTCAACACGAAAAGCATCATCCACTGAAAATTCACATACTTTGGTTTCGGATTTTATAGATGTTTGACAACAGTTTGTGTAAGTACGGGTACCTGCATGCACATGAAATCCAGTCTTTTTTGTTTTCTGACTAACCCAAGAAATCGCCTTTTCATGACCAGATTGGGTATCCTCCCAAAAGAACTCATCATAATTAGAATCTTGATTCCTAATATCACCCGTTATAACACTGTGAATATTAATTTCACAATCTCTGTCAGGCGTTATTTGCATTCTTACACCTCCGAGATTCTTTCTTGACATGTGCGTCCATCTTTGGGTTTCAATGCTTAGTTTAACTCCTGATGGCATAATAACCGAAAACGCTCTCTTTAATAGCCCATTTTTCATATCGAGCTTTCTTTCAAAGTTTATCGGTTCGTATTTATTTAAATCGAGTTCAACACCATCTATAATGACCCTGATTTGATTCCAGCTAACAGAATTCAAAACTTTAGCAAAGTATTCTGGATAGCCATTTTTCCACCAACCTACGCGTGTTTTATCAGGATAATAAACTCCCGCCAAATAAGAACCTTGAAGGGTTTGGCCAGTGTAATGCTCTTCAAAATTGGCCCTTTGGCCCATTCGCCCATTGCCTATACTAAATATACTTTCGGAAATTTTTGCGAATTCTGAGTGAAATCCAGATTCAATGATTTCCCAAGGATGAACTTGAATATACTTTTTCATTGTGTAATGAATTAATCAATAATTAAATAAAAAGAACATCTTCCCAAGATATTCCCTCTAGGGTATTTACTGTTTTATCAGCATCTACCAAGTTGTCTGAGGTGCCAATTCCTAATACCCTCATTCCGGCACTTTTTGCCGCTGCCACACCAGATGGCGCATCTTCGACCACCATACAATCAGCGGGAGCGACACCCAGTTCCTTGCTACCCTTTAGAAAGACTTCTGGATCTGGCTTCGTTTCTGAAACTTGGTTTCCATCTACAATAACTCCAAAACGATGCTTTAACCCGATACGTTCCAATATAACGGGTGCATTTTTGGAGCTACTTCCCACTCCCTTCAAACAGTTATGCTCATCTAACAAATCCAGGAATTTTTCCACGCCTGGTAGAATATCTTCTTGTGATAGCCCCTCAACCAAGGTGAGATAATGTTCGTTTTTCTTGAGCAAAAAATTTGTTTTTTGCTCGGACGAAATGCTTGCATTTGCCCATCGAGCAATCAGATCTAAACTATCTGCTCGACTCACTCCTTTCAGTTTCTCATTATCCTCAATGCTCAGATTATAACCCAATTCTTGAGCTATCAACTTCCAAGATTCAAAGTGATACTTCGCTGTATCAGTGAGTACACCATCTAAATCAAAAAGTACTCCCTTGATCATTTTATTTAGGCTACTGATTCTGACTTTTTATGGTAATCAAGTAGAGATGCCACAGGGTTCTTGTTTACATTTCCAATGGTAAAGCCCATTTCTTCGGCAATTTCCTCCATAAACGAACGGAAATAGTAAGCTACCGATCCAACAAAATGAACAGGAACCTCCTTATAATTTGAATAACAAGTGATATGAATATCCGCAAAATGTCGAAGTCCGTTTTTAATGATATTAACGAAGTACGGGTGCTCTTTATGCGGCACTAAGAATCGCATGAATGATGCAAGAAAAACATTCGCAGAAGAGGAGTGATATACTTCCGAAAAAATATCTTCTTTACTCAAACCGTATCTCCCACGAAAATCATGCATCAAATCTTCTGGTAATCTTCCATAGATAAAGTCACTTACAATTCTTTTTCCAAAATAAGATCCTGAACCCTCGTCACCGAGAACATATCCTAAAGCAGGAACTTCTTCATGAACATTCTCACCATCAAAGTAACAACTATTACTACCTGTTCCTATGATACACGTTATGCCGGGCTTTCCTTCACATGTGGAGTAGGCCGCTGCGTTCAAATCATGACCCACTTGGCAATGTGCATTCTCAAATACCTGACAAAGAGCTTCTTTAACAATGGCATTTCTATCTTCACTGGAGCATCCAGCCCCGTAAAAATATACCGCCTTTATATTAGGAGCGTGCTCTACGATTTCTTTATTCTTTTTTAAGTTCTCAACCACCACATTTGTGGTGTGAAAAAATGGATTGAAACCCATGGTGAATGTTTCAATCAATTGGCCGGAACCATTGTCCATTAACCAATCACATTTTGTGGATCCACTTTCAGCAACAACAATCATAGTAATGAATGGGGCAAACTTAGTGTATTTATGACACATTTACACGTAATTGAGTAGTACAGAATGATAAGCGGTTGGTATTTTTATTGAATGAGTTTATGGATTCTTTAAATGGTTTTTATCTTTGTTGCATACCTCATGACAGAAAAAAAGGTAAATCCCAACGTCTCTGTTGACTGTGCCATATTTAGTTTTGATGGTAACGACCTCGAAGTTTTATTGATTGAGCGAATGGCTGGAGACACCCACATGGAAGACGATTTACTTGCGCTTCCAGGAAACCTTATTTACGAAAGTGAAAATTTAGATCAAGCTGCCAATAGAGTGCTAAAAGAATTAACAGGACTCAGCGATATCTTTTTAGAGCAGGTTTATACATTTGGTGACCCATCACGTATTACAAAACAAAAGGATCAAGATTGGCTCAGAAAAATCAGAGCGCATCCTGAAGCAAGGGTTATAACGGTGGCCTACACATCATTAGTTAAAAAGTCAAATCTTCAAATCATGCCGAGTTCCTTTGCGAAGACTGCTTTATGGGTCAAGACCCAAGAAGTACCACAATTGGCGTTTGATCATAACGATATTTTTGACAAGGCCCTCGATTACTTAAAACAGAAAATTTATACTGAACCGTTGGGTTATGAGTTACTTCCCGAAAGATTTACATTAGCCCAATTACAAAAACTATATGAGGCGATTCTTCAAGATAATTTTGACAAAAGAAATTTCCGTCGAAAGATATTGAGAACCAATTTTATTGTGCCTTTAGATGAAAAACAAACCGGTGTTGCTCATAAACCAGCGCGGCTCTATCGATTCGATAAAAATCAATTCCATCACATCTAATTTGTATAAGTGTTTATTTGACACTTAGAATGAAATGCCCTAGTTTGCGCTTCATTACACGTAATAAGTACATTTAAGATGGCTCTTCAAAAACCCCGTTTAACCATTACTGAGATTATATGGATGAGCTTTGGATTCATGGGAATTCAATGCGGATTTGGATTACAAAATGGTAATGCGAGCCGAATTCTGGAGGATTTCGGAGCCCATGTTCATCAACTGAGTTGGTTCTGGATTGTTGCCCCTCTGACGGGAATGTTAGTTCAGCCGTTGACCGGGCATTTTAGCGATCGAACTTGGACAAAGCTCGGCCGTAGAAAGCCATACTTTTTAGCGGGTACCATCATTTGTTGCTTAGCCATCGTCACTCTTCCCAATAGTGCTGCATGGTTTGCAGGTAAATCAGCATTGCTGTTTGGTGCCGTTTTTCTTGCCCTAATGGATGCATCCATTAACGTGGCTATGGAACCATTCAGAGCATTGGTTGCGGATAATTTGAATGATGAGCAACGTACACTTGGTTTCAGTATTCAGACTTTTCTCATTGGTATAGGGGCTGTTTTGGGTAGTTGGTTACCATACATCATGAATCAGTATTTTGGCGTAAGCAATGTGGCTCCACATGGTTTTGTTCCAGATAATGTAGTATACTCCTTCTACTTTGGTGCTACATTCTTCTTCGCATGTATTATGGTAACGGTATTGTTTGCTAAGGAATACAACCCAGAAGAATACGTAAAATACCACGGTCATTCTCATGATACGTCTGATCAAAAAGGGATTATTGAAATTTTTCATGATTTCAAGCGCATCCCTAAAACCATGATGCAACTTGGATTGGTTCAATTTTTTAGTTGGTTCGGACTTTTTTGTATGTGGGTGTATACCACAAAAGCAGTTGCACAAAATGCCTATGGACTTCCTGCAATTGGTGAGGGTTACCAGGGTAATGCCAAAACGATTTTCGATACAGCCGGAGATTGGGTGGGTATTCTATTTGGTATTTACAACGGTATAAGTGCGATTTATGCATTGATGTTGCCAAAAATTGTAAACCAAATCGGGCGAAAGAACACCCATGCTATCAGTTTGATTGCCGGCAGCATAGGAATGCTCTCGATGTTTTTCATCGAAGATCCTCAACTGTTGATTTACAGTATGATTGGAATAGGAATGGCCTGGGCGAGTATCCTAGCCATGCCCTACGCCATTCTCGCAGGCAGTATACCCGACGGTAAAATGGGTGTGTACATGGGAATATTCAATTTCTTTATAACCATCCCGCAAATTGTATCTGCCATTGTTCTTGGACCAATTGTAGCCGGACTATTTGATAATTATGCCATCTTTGCTTTGGTGATGGGCGGTATCATGTTATTGATTGCTGCGGTTAGCGTGCGCTTCGTGGTGGAAAAGCAACCAAGCACTGAAACAGCCTAAGCTACTGATTTGATTTCTTAAATACCCAAATTGAGAAGTCTTTGGGCTCTAAATGAAATCGTTTTTCTTTTATAGACCCCGAACCTACTATTTTTTCTGCATCTTGACCTTCTAAACCCCAATCGTCAAAACGCTCTAAGTCAATATTGACGCTTTTACCCCCTTGATTTGCGATGTAAATAATAGCCGTATTTTCATGCCATATTCCTGCGCTATATACTCCATTAGACGGTACCAATTGAATCCTATTACCCAATTCAAAATGGTTGGAGTATTGATTTCTCAATGCATTCACTTTTCGTATAAACGTGACTAGTTCAGGTTGGGTTTGCTTTGATAATGCAATATCAAAAATGCTGCTATCGTGGTCAGCCCATCCACCCGGCATCTCCTCACGAATCACTCCGTGGGATTTGGTTTCTTTCATCCAAACTTCTGTACCGTAAAACACACATGGAATTCCTCGTGTCATTAGTAAAAGACCCAATGCCATGGTAGTAACCTTTTCATCTTCTTTGTAAATACCATGCATCCTTTCGATATCATGATTATCAATAAATGTGACGAGCCTCTTTGGGTCTTGATACAAATAATCACCCACCAATGCATAGTACAATTTTGTCAGACCTTGCCTCCAATTTCCCTTCTCATTTAAACCCTCTTGAAGGGCAAAACTCACTGAAAAGTCCGTAATACTTTGTGGTTTACCCGAAACATTTTGATCCAATTTATTCGGAGCGTAATACATCAAAGAAGGAATGGTATAATCCCAGCATTCACCAAATACGAAAGCATGAGGAAATACCCGTTTTACACGACGGTTGAGTTTTTCTAAGAATCCTGCTTCTGAATAAGGGTATGTATCTACTCGTACCCCTGTTAATCTCGCAGTTGCTATCCACCATAAGGTATTTTGAATTAGGTAACGCGAAACCTCTGGATTGCTTTGATTCAAATCCGGCATCACTTTTACAAACCAACCCTTTTCCGCCAACTCTTTATCTTTTCGGGATGCATAGGGATCCATATTTGTAGATAATCGGAAGTTTGTTTGCTTAAAGTTATCATGGGTATGAAACCATAATGTATCAATGGGGTCTTTAAAAAAAGGATGCTCCGATCCAATATGATTGTATACCATATCTATGTACATTTTGATACCCATTTTTTCGGCGTTGTAACACATTTTCTGATACTCCTCTAATGTGCCAAAACGTGGATCTATTCTGTAATGATCTGTACAAGCATATCCATGGTAACTTTGGTCGGCTTGGTTATTCTCCCAAACCGGGGTGAGCCAAAGGCTGTTAAAACCCAAGCTTTGTATGTAATTCAGTTGGTCATCAATACCTTTAATATCTCCACCATGCCTGCCAAACGGGTCATTCCGATTAGGCTTTTCCAACATATCAACAGCTACATCATTGGTAGAATCTGCATTGTTAAAACGATCCGGCATAATCAGGTACATAGCATCAGAGGCTTTGGCCTCTAACATTCCAGTAGGCTTCTTTTTGATCTTGTAATTTACACGCCGTCGAACTCCCTCATATTGAAAGTAAATAGGAATTTTACCTACAAAATTCTGATCAATTTTGAGTTTACATAAGGCATAGTTTTGTCCCAAACCTTTGACTTGTAGAAGTTTTGCATTTGTAGAATTAATCTCCACCTTAACCTCATTCATACGATCACCTCGAAGCAGTATTTGAAGGGTATCGCTTCCCATTTCACTAAACCAAAACGGTGGCTCTAATTTTACCGGTTTCGATTTTATAGGTTGTGATGCTAATTGTTTGCCGCAAAACATAACAAGCATTACTGTGCATAAACTGGAGAAATACTTCTTGTACATTATTATGCAATTTTTATGTAAGTCTCGTAAAAAACAAATGAAGTTTCATTTTTACACTTATTGTTTCATAATTTTGTTTGGATGGTTGTTCCAATGGGTAACCGATCGTTTAATTTCTTCGAAATTCTTAAGATGGATCGAAAGGCCCACCATATGAATCAGAAACCATGAAAAAACACGTATTCATTTCACTCGCGGTTGCATTTTTTTCTTGCCTCGATGCACAAGTCACCCTAGACCCTGTATTCGCTACTCAACACGACTCGGTCACCATCATTTTCGATGCATCCAAAGGAAGTAAAGGTTTAATGAATCTAAGCTCTCAAGAGGTTTACATGCATACCGGTGTTATCACCAATAAGAGTAGTAGCCCTACCGATTGGCAAAACGTTCAAGGTGTTTGGGGTACCGCTGACGCCCCGCGCCGAATGAATTATTCAGGGAATAATATTTATAAGAAGAAAATTAAGATCCATGATTTTTATGGATTGAGTAGTTCAGATACGGTTAAGAGGTTGGCCTTTGTTTTTAGAAATAAAAACGGATCGAAAGAAGGGAAAACGGGGTCCGGTGGAGATATTTTTGTAGAATTAGCACAAGCGGGATTGCAGGTAAAATTCCAGTCTCCATTAGATAATCCTAGTGTTTATTTGCCTTCTGAAATTATATCGTTTGATATCCTAGCATCTCAAAACTCGACACTCATCTTAGAGGAAAACGGCAAGGAAATTCAAACCTCAACCGGTACGAGTCTTAAATACAATGCTGGTACCAGAAATGTGGGAGATTACACGTTCGTGGCCATAGCAAAATCTACTGGTATTGAACATCGAGATACACTCCACATCGTAGTGAGAGCGTCAAGCCCAAACATCGGCGCATTGCCATACAGTGATTTGAAAGATGGAGTAAATTATATTAGTGATACTTCGATTGTTTTGTTACTTCACGCACCTCGAAAGGATTTTATTTATGTTCAAGGCGACTTTAATGATTGGAAACTAAGTAATGATTATGCCATGAACCTCACACCGGACCGCAACACGTGGTGGATACAAGTGAATGGCCTGCAGAAAAAATCCTACGCTTACATTTATAATATCGATGGTAAGATAAAGATAGCTGATCCCATGGCGGAGTTGGTGCTCGACCCTTGGAATGATGCTTGGATTAACCGTGAAAACTTTCCAAAGTTACCCCCCTATCCAACTGGTAAAACAAACGGTATTGTATCCGTGTTTACACTTGGAAAAACCGCTTATTCCTGGAAGAATAGCGCCTTTGAGATTAAAAATCCTACTGCACTTAATATTTACGAATTACACATTAGGGATTTTATTGCATCGCGAGATTACAACACACTCATTGATACCCTAACTTACATTAAAAACATGGGTATTAACACCATTGAATTAATGCCCATTGGAGAATTCGAAGCCAATAACAGTTGGGGATACAACCCGTCATTCCATATGGCTGTTGACAAATACTATGGCAATGAAAATCAACTTAAAGAATTCATTGATATATGCCACGGTGAAGGTATTGCCGTAATCCTTGATATGGTACTGAACCATGCTTTTGGGCAAAGCAGTCATTGCAGAATGTATTGGGATGCAAATAACAATCGACCATCATCTGATAATCCATGGCTAAACCCTACAGCTAAACATGACTTTAACGTTGGTTATGATTATAACCACGAGAGTTCTTCTACCGCTAAGTTTGTACAACAAGTCCTACACCATTGGCTTACTGAATTTCAATTTGATGGGTTTCGCTTTGATTTATCAAAAGGATTTACCCAAAAAAACACATTAGGCAACACGGGAGCTTGGGGACAACTTGATAACTCCAGAGTCAATATTTGGAAACGCATTCGCGATGAAATCCGTGAATACGATAAAAATGCAGTTCTCATTCTTGAACACTTCGCCGACAACAACGAAGAAAAAATATTAAGCAAGGAAGGATTCCTTATTTGGGGAAATGCAAACCACGAATACAATGAAGCTACCATGGGTTATACTTCTGATATGTCTTGGGGGAGCAATTATAAATCCCGGGGTTGGAGTGAGCCCAACCTTGTTTCATACATGGAAAGTCATGATGAAGAGCGCTTGATGTATAAGAACTTACAATACGGTAATTCTAATGGAAACTACTCTGTAAAGGATCTTAACACTGGGCTCAAACGAGTAGAGATGGCGAGTAATATTTTCTTTACTGTACCAGGACCAAAAATGATATGGCAGTTTGGAGAGTTAGGGTACGATTACAACATTGACTACAACGGTAGAACGGGCGAAAAACCAATTAAGTGGGATTATCTCCAAGATCGAAACCGCGCTCATTTACGTTGGGTATTCAGTACCCTGATGAAGCTTAGAAATTCATATGATGTTTTTCATAGCGATGAGTTTAACGCAGAATTGTATGGGGTCGTGAAAAAAACATGGATACAAAAAGACGATCACAAAATTCATGCGATATCCAATACGAATGTGAAGGATCATAAAACCACATTATATTTTCAAAATTCGGGTATGTGGTACGAAGTATTCTCGGACGACAGTTTAGAAGTATCCAATACATCTTTGGATGTAACGCTTCAACCAGGAGAATATCGACTTTATTCAACAGTTAAAATGGACATAGAGCCTTTCCAATTTAAAGAACAACAAAATACCATTATCAGTAGCCGAAATATGCACGTTCAAATCTTCCCGAACCCAACAGATAATTATTTTAATATAAGTGTTCCCAACAACCACGACATTAAACTAGAAATCTTCAATTTAACCGGTAAAAGGGTATATCTTGATCGTTTTGTGGGCAATACAACCATTGGTACGACAGCGTTGAAAGCAGGTACATACTTCATCAAAATAACCGACGCTAACGTTTGTGAAACACAAAAGCTCTTAATTAAGAACTAAGGAGTAGATATTTCTCGTATAAGAAGCATCAATCCTTCAATACCTGAGGTATTCCAAAATTCATAGTTGTGTTCTCCGTTTTGCATTTTAAAATGCAGTTTTTCGTTAGTGGTTAATACCCGCGTATGTTCGTAAAGAGATTCAGATTGAATCGGTAAAACCACTTTATCTTGAAGACCATGACCAATGTATAGGAAGTCAGGCATGCCATCTAAATTGAATATGCTATTCATACCCTCTTCCCAACGACTTTGAAATTGATGATACCTACCCATGGTATTGATCATTAGCGCATCCATTGTATCTAAACTTGGTACATAGTCACCACTCAGTGCGATCACTCCACCTACTTCATTTTGGTGTTCCATACTCAATAACACCGACCCTCTAGCACCCGTCGACAAACCCATTAAATACAATCGTTTTTCATCAAAAATCGCCTGATCAAATTGCTTATTTAACACACTATCCCAGAACCACGTTCTTGTTGGATAAAACCCGTAATCGCTTCTCGTCTCTGGGTAAATAGAA
>JAYYCN010000142.1:0-7179 GCA_036161795.1 Bacteroidota bacterium | reverse complement strand
AAGCTTACTAAACTTCATGGGCCAAGTTGGAATCAGCATCTTGTTTTCTGTAATTGGTGCTTTAACCCTTACCCTCATATTAAGCCGACTGAATCATAGAATTAAATTCATGCCGATCATCGCATTGATCTTATTTCTTTATGCCATTGCTAAAGGATATCATTTACCAGCGCTAATCCTCATTCTAGTATTTGGGCTGGTTGTGGCTAATATTGAAAAAATGACTGAACTCAAGTGGTTTAATCGATTTGACCCATCCAACCTGCTTAAAGAAATTCATCGTTTTGAAGAACTCACCACGGAATTAACTTTTGTTGTAAGGGTATCTTTCTTTGTGATTTTTGGATTCACTATAGATCTCCACACATTATTGAACCCTGAAACCTTGGTATTGAGCTCTATCATATTTGCTTTAATTGTTCTTTTAAGGATATTTCAATTGCTCATTCTGCGTTTACCCGTATTTCCATTGGCATACGTTGCCCCTCGGGGATTGATTACCATACTTTTGTTTGTTAGTATTCCTGCTAGTCAAACCATAGAATCCGTGGATCAAACCATAATCACACAAGTTATATTGATGACCTCGTTATTCATGATGGGAGCCACTATTTTCTCACAGAAAGGAACAGATGAGAGCAAAACAAAAGAGAAAGACAGCCCACAAGAAAAACTCGACATCTTGCATTCTCAAGACTCGTGATAACATTAGCTGGCAAAGCGGTACAAGCGACTTATTGTTTGAATTTTTAATTTTTATTCATTGAAATACTTGCGAAATTCACTAGAAAGTGTACATTTGACGCACTGAAATTTTGGAACGTATGAATAGATTAGTACAGCGATCTCTTTTCGTACTTAGTTTTCTTACTGCAACCGCTAGCGCTCAATTGGGCGAGGGCTATGTGAATGGAAGAATTCGAGGCGAAGGGAATCAAAAATTATCGGGTGTCATCGTTACCGACAAAGGTTCGGGAAATTCAACCACTTCAAATAAGCAAGGAGAGTTTCGAATGACCTTAAGCACGGGAACCCACACCCTTACTATTTCTGAAGATGGTTATGAAACCATTACAGATAAAATCGAAATTCCAGAAGGGACAACTATCAAACGCGATTACACTCTAGTGCCAAGCACGGAATCTATCGGTGAAGTCGTTATTGTAGGTTACGGAACTTCCACCCGTAAAGAACTCACTGGTTCGGTTAGTTCACTCAAAGGAAAAGACATTGTAGATATGCCTGCACCCAGTTTTGAAGCTGCGATGCAAGGAAAAGCAGCAGGTGTTCAAATCACCATGGGATCTGGTGTAGCTGGCTCTGCAAACTTGGTTCGTGTTCGAGGAGTTGCTAGTATTTCTGCTGCTGGTGACCCTTTGTATATCGTAGATGGAATTCCCATTACACAGGATTATTTCATAAACGGTAATAATGGTGGTTTCAACAACAACCCTCTTGCCACATTAAACCCCAATGATATCGCCTCGATTGAAATCCTAAAAGATGCTGCTGCTACTGCTATTTATGGTTCTAGAGGGTCTAACGGTGTGATTTTGATTACCACCAAACGAGCGAAAAAATCGGGTTTAAAATTCAATTTTACCTCTCGAATCGGAACATCTCAACCGACTTTCAAGCCAAGAATGCTCAATTCGAGTCAGTTCTTGCAGATGTACCAAGAAGCCTGGGAAAATGATGGTGGGGTTGGATTAGCTCCACTGCCAAATAATATTTCTTGGGAAGATGCTCGAAAAACCAATACCAACTGGATAGATGAAACCATGGGTAACGGTATGAAACAATTGTATTCCTTGGGAACTACCTACAGAAAAGGGAAATTTGGTGCATACTTAGGTTTAACTTGGGAAGACAATGGTAGTTATGTGATCGGAAGTAACTACGAACGAGCATCTGCACGTTTGAATATTGATTATAACCCCATTAAAAATCTTACCCTTAACCTGAGCACCTCTTTAACTCAAGGTACCAACGTGCGTGTGGATGGTGCATGGAGCGGTGGTTTTGGTGCAGCAATGAGTACAGCTCTACCTATTTACCCCATTTACGATACCGCAGATAATTTTTGGAATGCAGGTAACGGAGGATGGAATCCGGTAGCGGGAAGAACACTAAAAGATTGGAGAACCATTGAATACCGTACGATCAATAACCTGAAAGCAAACTACAAAATCAACGATAAATGGTCAATTTCTGCATTTGGGGCAGTTGATTACATGAATTTCTTTGAGGATATATATGAGCCTCAAGCTCTTATCAATACCAATCATGCAGGTATAGCAAAGCGCAACCCTAGGGTTACCATGAACTATAACTACAATGTAGTAACCGACTACAAATTGATAGATAACCGTGTACACAAACTAACTGCAATGGCTGGTACCGAATTCCAGAAATCTACGGTTTCATCTAGATACATTGAAGTTTCTGATGCTCTAAATGCACTTTACAAAGGTGACAATGTTGGAGAAAACACCAACCGTGTAGAAAGAGAAAATCCAACAGAAGCTTTTGCATTTTTGAGTTACTTCACCCGTTGGAATTACAAATACATGGGCCGCTACATCATGGAATTTACCATGCGTGCTGATGGTTCTTCAAGATTTGGTCCTAATAATGCCTTTGGATATTTCCCTGCTGTTTCTGGAGCATGGTTGCTAAGTGAAGAAGATTTTATGAGAGGCTTTGGAAAGAAAAACTCCTTGAAGGTTCGTGCTAGTTATGGCCGAACAGGTAACACCCCAAACCAGAATTACGCATGGAGAGGAACATTCACTCCTGCACAGAACTCATATGGTTACAACGGTAACCCTAGTATCTTCCCAACTCGACTTCCAAACCCTGATTTAAAATGGGAAACCAGTGATGTATTAGACCTTTCTTTGGAAGGAGGCTTCCTAAGAAATAGAATCACATGGGAGTTGGCATATTATAACAAAAGAACCAACGGTGTTATCCTTGATTTAGCGGTTCCTCGTTCACTTGGGTTCTCCTCATACTATGATAATGTAGGAGCAGTAAATAACGCCGGTATTGAGTTTTCATTTAGTTCGACCAATATCCGAACTGAGAACTTCTCTTGGAGAACAGATTTCAACGTGGCTCGAAACTGGAATGAAATCTTAGACATCGGGGTGTACACTCAAGACGCTGTTTCTGGTGGTACCAATGATACCCGTGTAGTCGTCGGCTCTCCAATAGGAACAAATTATCTCGTACGATTTTCTCATGTTGAAAAAGAAACCGGTCGCAATGTATACCTCGATAAAGACGGAAACGAAACGTACGAATGGAACAATAAAAACCGTGTTGCGGTAGGTAGTGTACTTCCAAAAGCAGTGGGTGGATTAACCAATAACTTTTCCTACAAAAACTGGAATTTGAGTTTCTTATTTGTCTACAAATTGGGCGGTAACATATACAACTCGAGCGGAAAACGACAAAACGGAGTTGTAACCGATTGGAATATGACGACCGATTATTTTGATCATTGGAGAAAGCCGGGTGATGATGCAAAGTATCCAAAGCTATCATTACAAACGGACCAATATGGTCTACCACCTGATCCTTACCAGTATAACACTACTCTCTTTTTGGAAGATGGAACCTATGTGCGACTAAGAAACATCACCCTAGGTTATAAGTTGCCTTCAGAGTGGTTTGGTAAAGCATTTAGTGCTGCTCAAATCACCTTCACTGGTATCAATCTCCTGACCTTCACCAACTACACGGGTGGTGATCCTGAAATTGCACGTGATTTTGAAAACCCTGCGGATAGAAACATGAGTTCTAACATCACTTATCTGACTGCTCCACAGGAAAAATCATATAATCTAACCTTGAATTTATCCTTCTAAAGATGAAAAAGAATTTAAACTATATATGGATCTTGGGTTTGGTAGCAACCGTTGTATTTGGTTCTAGCTCCTGTAAAAAGATGCTCGATCTCAAGCCAGAGAACCTGACATTGAGTGAAGACGCATTGAAAACCCCAGAAGATGCGAAGGCACTACTCAATTCATGTTACGATGAGTTTGCCAACTTAATGAACGGAAGTGTACAAAACATCCACGAACTGCTTGGTGAAAACTTGTCAGAACCACAGAATTCTGCCGGATCTTTGTACTACACCATTTTTAATCGTGGTACATTCTCGTTCAGAACGGCTGATCGTGAATACCTCGACTTTTATAACTGTATCCTTCGAATAAATACCATTTTTGAAAATATAGATAACATTGAGGGATTAGATGATGACACCAAAAGCGTTATGTTGGGTGAAGGACACTTCCTTCGTGCTTGGTGCCATTGGGAATTAGTGAAATTATGGGCACAGCCTTATGGATATACTGCTGATAATTCTCATCCTGGTATTCCCATTCGATTAAAGGCTGATAAAAATATTGAAATCAGAAGCAGTGTAGGCGATGTCTATAATCAAGTATTAACGGATATTAACACCTCAATTTCTTTGCTTCCAGAGGACAATAATAATTACGCCACTTCTTGGTCTGCGAAGGCGCTAAAAGCCAAAGTGTTATTCTTAATGAATGACTTTGAAGAGTCAAAAACACTGACGGATGAGATCGTTAATTCTGCTAAGTTTCAGTTTTCTGATAGCTTGAATCGTTTTGTGCAGCAAGCTCCTGAAGAAGTTTTATTTCAACTAGTCAGCACAGCTAATAACGACAACCGTGCTGGTTCATTTATCAGCAATTACCGTTCAGATAATAATCCGAATCCCGCATTGAAACCATCCGCAGACATGATGGCAATTGCTACTCGAGATTACGACAAGCGCAGCTCATTCTATGAGATCAGAAACGAGGGTCAAGCAAATGAATATTTTGTGACCCATAAATTTGACGGAGATTACTATAATGTCCCTCTGCTCCATTTAACCGATATGATGCTTATGCATGCTGAGAATGTAGTGGAGACTGGCGGAGACAAACAAACTGCTATTGATTTGGTTGATCAAATTAGAAAACGAGCTTACGATACTGCTGTTTATATTCCAATGTCATCAGACATTAGCCTAAGCGATTTAAAAGACTCCATTTATCTTCAAAGACGTTTAGAAATGGCATTTGAAGGTGATTGGACCTTACAATTAAGACGTAGAGGTACTCGTGGTGAGAATATTCAAATACGCCAAGCGCCTTGGGATTGTCCAGGAATGCTTATACAATTTCCGCAATCAGAGAATACCGCGGGCTTTATCTTTAACGAAGAAGGAGGATGTAACTAATGAAAAAATTATTGTTTATCGCCAGCATGGCGTTGGTTTTTAACGCATGTGAAAAACCATTAGAAAAAATATACGAAGCTTCTAGTAAGCTAGAAGGAATCAATGATGAATGGGTATTGGCAAAAGTTGATCAATACGACCCAAATAACAAAGAATTGGTCATCGATGTTAGCAGTGTTTTTGCTAATGACAATATCGAATTGAACATGAGTTCTGAGGACTTTACATTCAGCTATAACCAAGATAATCCATTATACATGGGTACATCTGGTACTTGGTCATTTGACGATGATGAAGCACCATCTGAGTTGAACTTCGCAGCAGTAAATGGCAGCGATACGGTTTATTATAATTGTCCATTAATCCGCACTGTTCGCAGCATTGACCCAACTTTAGAATTTTCATTAACTCGTGAATGCGATAATGGAAATCCAACCACTGTGTATCACTTTACATTCCAAAGAAAATGAAGCATCTAAAAAGTAATTTCATAGCATTATTGGCATTTGTTTTACCTGTTTTTGCTTGGGGACAGGCGGCATTTTTAGAAAAGCCAGAAGAATTCAAACCAGACAAGCCATGTAAAATCATCGTAAACCTTAAACTTACCTCAAATGAGTGGGGCATCGTTGAAGCCGCTAATAACGAGGATATGTTCCTTTGGGTTTGGAAACCAGCAGAACATCCTGCAGGACATCCATTTGCAAACGGAATAGGTGGTGCTGCTTGGAAAAATAGTAACGACGCCCTTAAGATGACCAAAGAAAGCGATGGAGTATACAGCTACAGCTTTACGCCAACCGAGTTCTTTGAAGTGGATGCTGCTACCGTTTTCAAGGAGGACTTTCACTTCTTGGTAAAACCAAAAGATGGTGGTGGTTATGGTGATCCAGATATCAAAACTGAGGATCTTTCTATTTCTGTCGATCCACCTGCTAGTCCCATTGTTAAGGTGCAATCTGTACCCCAAGGAAAAGGACAAAAGTTGGATACCATTGCATCAAGCACTGCTGATGTATTCTCCATTGTGTACAATAACAATGTAGAAGAAAAAGCATCCATGCAGGATGCTGAAGAGCTATACGTGTATATTGTTGCTTACGATGACTTAGGAAATGAATATAAAATAGCTTCTAGTCCTAAAAGAGTTGCGGATTTTCCAGAGTTAAAAATGACCAAAAGCAACGATGGAATATTCCAATTTAGCTGTATTCCCGATAGATTCATTTCTATACCTGACGGTCAAATGCTATATCGTTTAGAGGTACAAATCGTTAAACCGAATTTACGTACCACTTCAGATTGGGTTGATGGTGTCTTCACCTACTACTTTAATCAAGGCGGATGTTAATCTATATTGAATCAAATAAAAAAGCCCCTATTAAGGGGCTTTTTTTATGGGCTTTAATTAGTGTTTATTTCATTTTTACCACTCGGTACCCCCAAGGTTCCAAAGTTTCTAAATCGGTTGAAGAGGTCAATATAATGTTCTCTTTTTCATCCATGGCCTTCGGTGCTTTAGGCAGTTTCTTCGTTTCATTGGAAAGATTTATACAAACCCAAATCATGTTATTTGATTTTCCTGGGGTATCTCTCCGGATAAATGTGATCACGTCATCACCTCTCAAGGTTGTCATTTCTGCATCTAAGTTGAGTTCTTTTGAAATGCCTAACTCTGGGTGCGCAGATCTTATTTTACCTAAGTTCTGATAAAATCTAAAATAGTCCATAGCGTCTTTTGGATATGCCACATCATCCTTTTCAAAGAATTTCAAACGCTTATTATTTCACATTTCTTGACCTGTATACAATAGAGGTATACCTGGCGTCATATAAGAATATACAGCCAGCGCCTTCCATGCATCTCCCATTCTTTCGAATAGGGTTCCATTCCAACAGTTTTCGTCGTG
>JAYYCN010000141.1:0-4925 GCA_036161795.1 Bacteroidota bacterium | reverse complement strand
CAGAGATAGATTGAAACTCTTTTTCTGTAATTCCATCATTGTACACCACAACATCTACATTTAATCTAGATAAATAGTCAACAAGATTAAAGGTAAAACTGTCGTAGTTATCAAAAAATAGAATCTTCACAGTTTGAATTTTTCACTAACACCAGGCTGGTAAGCCTTGATGTAATTAGGTTCAAAATAAGCAACGGACTCGTATTGCTTGTTTTGCCACATATCAAATGCAAGTTGAGCCCATTGTTTTACATCTGGGCCTTTTGAGCGAATAAGAGGTGACCAGCCAAGCAAATTCTCCGCCTTTTCAGATGCATTGCCAATAAACCCTACTCTTTCATTTTGATCCTCAGTCCAAATATTTTCACTCAGAATAACGGGTTGAGCTACGGTGCGTGATTGACCCCGATATTGCTTTATGGCATATACCTCATCACGTCGAGCATCCAACATAGAGATGGAAAGACTCAAATTTGGAAACGCTCGTAATTGAAAAGAGGATAATCCCTCTAACCCATCTACACCGATTAAAGGCACATCACTTCCCAAGCATATGCCTTTGGCTAAACTTGTGGCGATCCTCAAGCCTGTATAACTTCCAGGACCCTTGTTTATAGCCACTGCACCTAAATTTTCGTGCCTTTCCTGAATTACTTGAAGCGCTTCATTCGCAAATACAGGCAGCATTTCGGCATGAGATCGTTCTATATCACTCACTTTATGCCATACCAAATCACCCTCTTTGTTGAGCAACCCAACCGAAGGGAAATCTGCTGCTGACTCTAAAAGAAGTAACATAGTTTCAAAGTTAAGGATATACGATTCCATCTACTATAAATTGATATGCTTGTTTTTCAAGATCACCATGAATAATTGCTAAATTTGTCTTGGAAGAATTATGACGAGAGAAGTTTATATCGTAGGAGCCAAACGTACTCCTTTGGGTAGTTTTAACGGTACCTTATCATCGGTGCCTGCAACACAATTGGGTTCTGTAGCCATAAAAGCAGCATTAGAGCATGCAGGTGTTTCTGCTAATGAGGTGAACGAGGTAATCATGGGTAATGTGCTTCAAGCAGGGGTAGGACAAGCGCCTGCAAGACAAGCATCAAAGTTTGCTGAAATACCAGACAATGTTCCTGCAACGACTATAAATAAGGTGTGTGCAAGTGGAATGAAGTCCATAGCTCTTGGCATGCAAAGCATACAGTTAGGATATGCAGATGTCGTTGTTGCTGGCGGTATGGAGAGCATGAGTTTGGCTCCACATTACTTACCAAAAAGTCGTACTGGATACAAATACGGAAACTTCACCGCAATAGACGGCATTGTTCATGATGGACTAACCGATGTATACAGCGATAGCCTCATGGGTGTTTGTGCTGAAACCTGTGCTTCTGAATACAACTTTAGCAGAGAAGAACAAGATGCCTTTGCCATTGAAAGTTATGAACGATCAGCTAATGCATGGAAATCAGGAAAATTCAATAATGAAATTGCTCCTGTAACCATTAGCACCCGTAAAGGAGATATTACAGTGGATGAGGATGAGGAATACACGAATGTAAGGTTCGATAAAATCCCTTCGTTGCGTCCAGTGTTCAAAAAAGATGGAACGGTAACCGCGGCTAATGCTTCTACGATTAATGATGGCGCCGCTGCTATGGTTTTGGTTAGTGGAGAAAAATTAAAGGAGTTAGGATTAACCCCGCTTGCCAAAATTTCAGGTATTGCAGATGCAGAACAAGCACCAGAATGGTTTACCACTTCCCCAAGTGCAGCACTCCCGATTGCTGTGAAGCGTGCGGGAATTGAAATGAGCGATTTAGATGCTATTGAACTTAACGAGGCGTTTAGCGTGGTTGGTTTAGCCAATATAAAATTAATGAACCTAGACCCAACAAAAACTAACATTAATGGTGGAGCTGTTTCCCTAGGTCATCCATTGGGAGCTTCTGGCGCTCGCATCATGGTTACGCTATTAAATGTTCTTAAACAAAATGGAGGTAAATTTGGTGGGGCAAGTATTTGTAACGGTGGCGGAGGGGCATCTGCCATGGTAATTGAAAATATTTAAGAATATCCGATCTTCTTTTTCGTTGTGTTTTTGCGCATGAGTCTCAATTTTGATTTGCACAAGAACCTTGGATCTGCCTTTAGGTTATTGGGGATATTGATCGTCCTGTTACCCCATTTTGGCATGACTCAAGGGTTTCAGCATATAGAGGATGATATCCTAAAAATCAATCAAATACCTCTGCGCAAAGACACAACCGATGAAGCCAAGTTTAAAGCTGCTCAAGAAATCCAAGATATCTTACTTCAAACCTTGGTTGAGCCAGAGTCTTGGGATTATTCATTTGAATCATTACGTTATTCAACCATCGCTATAGCCGAACACCCAAAAGCCAATGTTCGATTATTTACGTATAATGTGATATCAAACGATGGAAAATTCACTCACTACGGCGTTTTGCAACACAAAAAACGACGTAAAAAGATATATGTATACCCCTTATGGGATTCAGCACAAGCTCTTCCTGAGAATCATCGAGAAGCGGGGTTAAATAACGATCAATGGATTGGAGCATTGTACTACCAAATGGTTCCTTTCAAACACAATCGCAACACCGTTTATATGTTAATGGGCTTTGATGGACATAACATTCACTCTAATCGCTCGATTTTAGATGCTCTGTATTTTGAAGATGGTGAACCACTGTGGGGATACGAACTATACCGAAGTAGCGAGGAGGATCCTACACCAGAGCCTAGAGAGGTTTTTGAATACCACAAATCAGCCCAATTATTACTTCGTTACCAAGAACAGGGACATCACATCGTGGTAGAAAACTTAATCCCTTCAGAACCCAAATACAAAGGAAACCATTATTACTATATCCCTTCAGGCGATTACTATGCGTATTTCCAAGAAGGTAAAACGTGGGTTAAAAAACTTTTAACCGACGACCTTCCATTTGCTCCTAAGGTAAAGGTAGATGTAGATGAAATCAAAAAAGACATTCCTCGATAACACGCATTTTATTCTGCGTTTCTTCCCACTCTCTCCTGGGGTTACTCGATGAATTAATTCCACAACCTGCATAAAGGAAGGCATCACCAAGAAAAATCTGTGCACATCTTAGATTTACATGTAGTTTCCAATTTTCACCGCTTTTTGAACCAATAAACCCAGCATAAAGTGAGCGCTCCATCTTTTCTGTTTTTTGGAGATGATCCAAGGCTAGCTTCACAGGGTAGCCACTCACGGCTGGTGTAGGTGATAATTTAGTTAATACACTCGCCATCTTCTCCATGTTCATGGGTAAACGATATACTGACATCAAATGCCTCAGACTCCCTTGATTTAGCTCTTGAATTTGGGGTTTGCGATTGCTGTCCCAACCAATCACTTCTTCAATAAATGAAGAAGTCACCGATTGCTCTGCTGCTTCCTTGGAACTCCATTCTTCGGTATCTGAAAATAATGTCCCTGCTAGACTCATGGTTTGAAAATCTTTTCCGTCGTAACTCAACAATAATTCAGGGGTTGCTCCGAGCCAAGTACCCCACTGAGAAGATTTCATTAGGTATACCAGTGAGTTGGGATTGGCTTTCACCAAACGATAGAACAACGTTAAGATATCCAATTCTTTACTCATGGATATTTTTTTAACCCTAGCGACCACTACTTTCTCTAATGATGCGTTTTGAAACGCTTTTTTGGTATTTTCAACCCTTTTTTCAAAACCGGCTTGTGTTTCCTCAAAAAGGTTTACACTGTCTAAATCGGAAATACTATTTACATATTCATGGATACTTGATGCGTCCAATTCGCCCAAGAATTCATCCAAATAAAAGGTAATACCGGAGCGCCAAGGACTAAAAACAAAAGACTCAGAGCGGATTTCCGCAATATCTTTGGTATTGATCCTTTTCAATTCATTGGATCGATAGCAAAGAACCTTTCTGGGGTTTAACGACGGGTTCGATATAAGGGCAAATGCACTGCTCACTTTTATGTGGAGATAACCGCCATGGTAATACTACCCTTGCAAACCATTTTTCCCTTCTTGTTGAATATACTCACTTCCCAAAGCTGTGTTTTTCTTCCAATGTGTAAAGCCGTACCAACAGCCGTTACGACCTCACCTAAGAGCGCAGGTCGCAGATGACTTCCTTGAATATTTTGACCAACGGCCACAAATTTCTTTCTATCCAAAACAAGGTTTGCAGCCATGGAACCGACAATTTCAATCGCCGCCATAGATGCACCTCCATTCAAATGGCCGAGTGGTTGGCAGTTTTTCTCACTTACAATCATTTCTGCATACAACGCCTGCTCTGTGATTTTTGTAAATGTTAGACCAATTGCTGTACTCATCGTTTGATTGCATCGGTCGTTAAGAGCTTCGATACTTATCTTCGTAGGATTAAACACTGCCTCCATTGATGTCCCAAATTTCCAATTCACACACAAGAAAAACAATCTATTTAGTCAGACATGGTGAAACTGACTACAATCTGCGCAAAATCGTACAGGGTTCTGGAATCGATTCTGACCTAAATGAGACGGGAAAAAGTCAAGCAATTGCTTTTCATGAAGCTTTTAAAGCTGAGAATTTTGATGCCCTTTTTGTTTCCGAACTTAAGAGAACCCATCAAAGCATGGCTCCATTCGTACAGTCTGGACTCAAACAGCTCATTATTCCTGAATTCAATGAAATAAATTGGGGAGTACTGGAAGGAAAAGAACCAACACCCGAGCGATACAATCATTTTTTAGGAATCTCAGCTCGTTGGAAAAAAGGAGATTACGAAGCGTCGGTTGATGGAGGTGAATCCGCTGCCTCTATGTATGCAAGACAAAAAATAGGGTTAGCTAAAATTTTAAGCACCGACTATCAAAAAATTTTAATCTGCAT
>JAYYCN010000140.1:0-5053 GCA_036161795.1 Bacteroidota bacterium | reverse complement strand
CCTCAGGAATCGAAGCGCCTGAATCCGTGCGCAATTGGATCAAATTGAGGTCTCTCGAATGCCAAGTAGCCGTTAGGTTGAACTCATTTGCGTTCATTAGTGAAAGCTCATCCCCTTCTTTATACTTGCGACGATTTCCTACTAAGGCTTCCCAAATACTCCAATCTGGACTAAAGGGCTTCAGTAAAAAAATCTGTATTGGTGCACCCGATTCCTTCTTAAACCATAATCTTGCAGGGATCACCTTGGTGTTATTGACAAACATGATGTCCTGTGTAGTAAGGAATCCGCCCAATTCATTAAAAATTGAATGTATAATTTCACCCGAATCGTACACCAACAACTTAGCATTATCTCTCGGGCTAATGGGATATTTGGCTATTTTATCTTCGGTTAAAGAATAATCATAATCAGAAATAGAAATCCTCGGTACCCCCATCTAACAAATATTATTATAGGTCCAGTAGCATTTTTCTTAATGCTACCGAACGATGTGAAAGTTTATTCTTAACGCCCTCCCCGAGTTCAGCAAATGTTTGATCGTACCCTTGCGGAATAAAGAGGGGGTCATAGCCAAAACCTTGACTACCTTTCATTTCTCGCGAGATTTCACCTAATACTCTTCCTTCATAAAATGATGAACATCCTTTGGCGTCCATCAAACAGATAACAGTAATGAAGTAAGCGCTTCTATCTTTGGCATGCTCTAGGTTTTTGAGTAATTTCAGGTTGTTCTGAAAATGGTCCACTTGACCTGTTTCACTAAAGTAACGGGCGGACTTAACGCCAGGCTCCAGATTTAATGCAGTAACACACAGTCCTGAATCATCGGCAAAACAAGGTTTTCCAACTTCTTTAAAAACGGCACGAGCCTTTAATTCCGCATTACCCGCAAAAGTGGACTCCGTTTCATCTACTTCCTTTAAAAAACCAACATCCTTAAGGGACACAATACCTAAACTATTAGGCAGAATAGATCTAGCTTCTTCTAGTTTGTGGTTGTTATTGGTGGCAAAAACCCAAAGAGCCATGTGTTAGTTGCGAGGTCTTGTAGTGCGCTGTTCTATGCGCTTTTCGTAATCTTTTCCTTCGAAAATGCGATGAACAAAAATACCTGGGACATGAATTTCATTTGCTTCAAGTTCTCCGAGTGGTACTAACTCTTCTACCTCGGCAATGGTTATTTTCCCTGCCATAGCCATCATGGTATTAAAATTTCGTGCAGTGTCCTTAAATACTAAATTTCCATAGCGGTCGCCTTTCCAGGCTTTGATCAGGGCAAAATCAGAATCAAACGCTTCTTCCATTAAGTACACTTTATCGTTGAATACCCTTGTTTCTTTTCCTTCTGCCACTTCGGTGCCTACGCCTGCCGGCGTGTAAAATGCAGGGATACCTGCTCCTGCAGCTCTGCAGCGTTCTGCTAAAGTACCCTGTGGGATAAGATCAACCTCTAGTTCTCCCGATAATAACTGTCGTTCAAATTCTTTGTTTTCTCCAACGTAGGAGCTAATCATCTTTTTGACCTGTTGTTGTTGGAGCATAAGTCCTATACCGAAATCGTCTACTCCAGCATTATTAGAAATACAGGTCAAACCCGTTACCCCTTTTTTCACTAATGCTTCGATGCCCTTTTCAGGTATTCCGCAAAGGCCAAAACCGCCAAGCATGATGGTTTGATTATTTTCTATATCGTGTACAGCCTCATCGGCGTTTTGAAAAACCTTATTCATGATTTATTTTGTTCTAAGGCTGCGTTCAACCCTTTTTCTAGGAGTGTTTCATAAATAGGCTTCAGGGTATATTTATCACCAAATTTAACGGCATATTTCCCTTTGGTATGAACAAACCAAGCACACTGCTCAGCTTGTACAGTATCATGTCCACAATACTTCACTAGGCACTCAATCACCCAGTCAAAGGTATTGAGGTCATCGTTGTACAATACAATTGTCCAATGCTTAGAAATCTTCTCACTAAGTATCGATTCTACTTCTGCTTCTAACTCTTTTGTACTCCACATAATTGAACCCAACGAATTTAATCAATTCTTCTGTGCTTGGGTAACAATTTAGCTTTGTTTTCGTTTCCTTGGATTAAACGTCTAATGTTTTTTCGATGAGTGTAAACAACAAGTACCGCGATGATGATAGTAAATAAAACTACCGTTGGTTGGCGATAAGCTGGATAATTTGCCCCAAAAATACTAACAAATAAAACGGGTATAGAGATACCCGCGAGTATACTTCCTAGAGAAACAAAACGTGTTAATAACAAAACAGCTATAAAAATGGCCAAAGCGATACTTGCGACCTGTAGATTAAGAGCGAAGAGCATTCCTCCTAAGGTAGCGATGCCTTTACCACCTCTGAATTGAGCAAAAATTGGAAGTAAATGACCAATGGCTGCGCAGAACCCAAAGCCCAACATCCAGTTTACTGTTTGATAAGCGTCCAATATGATAGTTTCATTTAGGAGTAACAAATAAACCAATGATGTTGCTAGATACCCCTTTAAAATATCCAAAATTAGCACAATGGTTCCAGCCGGTTTACCTAATACACGAAAAGTATTAGTCGCACCTGCATTCCCACTTCCATAATCGCGTACATCCCTACCGAAGAATCGTCTTCCTATCCACACTGAACTTGGTATTGAACCTAACAAATATGCCATCACACAAAGCGTTGCGGTCCATAGTTCAGGGGAGTTGTAAATGAACTTCATAACCGAGACAAAGATAACTAAAATAAAAAAAGGAGGCGATTCGCCTCCTTTAGTCATTGATTATAAATACTTTACTTATTCCAATATGGAAACAAGTGTGCGCCATAAATAGCCGAATCTCCAAGTTCTTCTTCGATGCGCAATAGCTGGTTGTATTTCGCCATTCTATCACTACGTGAGGCTGAACCCGTTTTAATTTGACCACAGTTTACTGCTACTGCTAAATCGGCAATAGTGTTATCCTCCGTTTCACCACTTCGATGGCTTATGACACTTGTATAATTACTACGAGTAGCCATTTGAATAGCATTTAGGGTTTCTGTTAAGGAACCAATTTGATTTACCTTTATAAGGATACTATTAGCTGTGCTTTCTGCAATTCCTCTGCCTAAACGATCTACGTTCGTAACAAATAAATCATCACCAACAAGTTGCACTTTATCACCGATGGTTTTAGTCAACGTTGACCAACTACTCCAATCGTCTTCGGCTATACCGTCTTCAATGCTCACAATTGGATACTTCTTGCACCATTCTGCCCAATAATTGACCATTTCATCACCAGTCATCTGCCTACCGTCACTTTTCTTAAAGCTATATAAACATGTTTCCGCATCATAAAACTCACTGCTCGCTGCATCCATGGCAATACATACTTCCACTCCTGGCTGATAACCGGCCTTTTCAATCGCCTTTAATACAATTTCAATGGCCTCTTCATTACTTTGGATATTAGGAGCAAATCCACCTTCATCTCCTACATTCGTGCTGTAACCTGCATTTTTAAGTACTTTCTTTAGGTGATGAAAAATTTCCACACCCATTCTCAATCCGTGAGAAAAAGTATCTGCCTTGAGTGGCATAACCATAAACTCTTGGAAATCAATTTTATTGTCTGCATGAGCTCCACCGTTTAGAATATTCATCATTGGAACAGGCAATGTATTCGCATTAGAGCCACCGATATAACGATACAAGGGCATACCCAATTCATCCGCCGCCGCATGAGCCGCCGCCATAGAAACGGCGAGTATTGCATTAGCTCCTAAATTACTCTTGTTCGGCGTGCCATCCATATCAATCATGGTTTGATCAATCTCATTTTGGGAGGTTACTTCTATGCCTTCAAGTGCTTCAGAGATAACATTATTTACGTTATCTACTGCTCCATTAACCCCTTTCCCTAAAAATACGGATTCCTCTTCATCTCGTAATTCCACCGCTTCGTGAATACCCGTACTAGCGCCTGATGGCACTGCTGCGCGACCAAAGCCACCATCTTCTGTAAATACTTCGGCTTCCACTGTAGGATTGCCTCGTGAGTCTAAAATTTGTCTTGCTTGAATGTGTGTGATTTCACTCATTGTATAATTTTTTTATTGGTTTATAATAGAACGGATGTGCAATAAATCGCTCATTAATCAATATCATTTATTTGAAGCCATGCTCTCCACAAATTGGTCGAACAGGTAAAGAGAGTCATGCGGTCCAGGTGATGCTTCCGGGTGATGCTGAACGGAAAATGCTGGTTTATCTTTTCGAGCAATTCCTTCAACTGAGTCATCATTTAGATTCACGTGTGTCAAGGCAACTTTATCAGCTAAGGAATCATCATATTTCACTGCAAATCCATGGTTCTGACTAGTAATCTCACTTCTACCTGTCACCAAGTTTTTAACTGGATGATTACACCCTCTATGTCCGTGGTGCATTTTGTAGGTTTCTAGACCACTTGCCAAACTAAGCAATTGATGACCCAAACAAATCCCGAACGTAGGAACTCCACTCTCAACAACTTCTTTCACTGTGGCAACAGCTTCTTTCATAGAAGCCGGGTCTCCAGGACCATTAGAAATCATAAAGCCATCAGGCTTCCAATCCAAAATATCTTTGGCACTGCTATTGTAAGGAAACATTCCGAGTTTGCATCCTCTTTTAACTAGTTCTCTAGCAATATTCTTTTTATTTCCAAAGTCGATCAATGCCACTCTATGCTCCCCTTCCCCATCTTCAAAAAACGTCCTAGTAGAGACCTCTGGTGCCAAATTTAGTCCCCTCATAGATGGAACCTCACTCAATTTTGATTTGAGTGCTTCTCCAGACAATTCTTCAGATGAAATAATCGCATTTTGAGCTCCTGTCTCACGGATATGAGCGACCAGTTTTCGGGTATCAATATCCGAAATCCCAATGATCTGGTTATCCATGAAATATTCGTCCAGGCTTGCATTACCTTGTGCTCGTGAATAGTTTGGAGAAAATTTCTTACAAACGAGGCCTGCGATTTTTACTGAATCACTCTCAACCTCGTCAGCATGTACACCAT
>JAYYCN010000139.1:0-6440 GCA_036161795.1 Bacteroidota bacterium | reverse complement strand
CTGAAAGCTGAAAATGAATATGGATGTAAAGATGAAAAGTCAAAAATCATCAAGGTATTTCCCAGTACTTTTGTAAAGCTAGTAACCGACCGATTGGTTCAATGTTTCAGTAATAATATGTTCAACTTACAAGCGGTGAATGAAAATCCTGAAATAAAAATACGACAGTTGGATTGGGAGTGGAGTAATGGAGATGTTCAGCAGGGAGCATCCATTCAGAAGTCGTTTAATGATCCTGGTCAATACCAAGTATCACTATATACAGAAAACGAACAGGGTTGTAGGGATACTTTACAATCTTCTGTGACAGTTTTAGATTCATTGTTGCTCACCGCCTCTGCGGATGTTGTTTGTTTCCCGATGGCAAATCATTTTGAATCAGAAACCATTGCAAAAGGGGATAAAATTGTGAAGCACGTTTGGGAGGTAGACGGTCAGGTGAAAATGGGAAAGGACGTCAAGATACGATTACGTGCCCCAGGGATATATAATTATCGCTATTGGGTTGAAACGGAAAAAGGTTGCCGTGATACCGCTGATGTATTTAGCGGTGTGATGGTTCGTCCAAAACCCATGGCAGGTTTTGAATTGGATAGCTTCTTTTCAGAGGGACTTGCGATGTATTTATACTTGGAAAACACTTCCAGCGAGGATGTAACTCAATGGGGCTACAGCATGAATGATTGGGAATATTCTGCCGACCCAAACCCGCAGTTCTTGTTTACCGATACGGGGTTATTGAACATGACGCTCATCGTGGGGAATGATTTTGGATGTTTTGATACCATTCAAAAAGCCATGGGTCCATATTTCCCGATGTTTTACATGCACGTCCCAAATGCATTTACGGTAAATGATGACGGACTGAACGATGAATTCAAACCGATTATCACACAGTATTTAATGAAATATAGTTTCAAAATATTAAACCGTTGGGGCGAAAAGATTTTTGAAACAAATGATCCTAAGGAGGGATGGGACGGTACCTTTAAAGGGCAACGTGTTCAAGATGGTGCTTATGTGTTCATATTGAGAGCAACCGACCTCATGGGTGATACCTATAGCGACAAGGGGGAGTTTTTACTTCTTCGATAGCTTTTTAAGTTTGCTCACAGGAATAAAGACATTGATTTCGCCCTCTGAATAGGGGGCGATTTCGTATATCCCAAAGCTAGCACGCAGGCTGTTAACCGCTTAGCATTTTGTCGCCTAAAATTTCAGTTGGTTTTTCGGTGTAAATGGGTTTATTGAGGCCAATTAAGAATCCGTATCTTTACGGCTTCATATGTTAAACGTATCCAACGTATCCCTTCGATTTGGTAAAAGAGTACTTTTCGACGAGGTCAACCTAAAATTCACCCGTGGAAATTGTTATGGAATTATCGGTGCCAATGGCGCAGGTAAGTCTACTTTTCTGAAAATCTTGGCTAACGAAATTGAGCCGAATACGGGTTCTGTTGATATGGAGCCAGGTAAGCGTATGGCCGTATTAAAGCAGAATCACTTTGAGTTTGATGAGTTTCCAGTACTCCAAACGGTAATCAGAGGGCACCAAACTCTATGGTCTATCATGGAAGAAAAAGACGCTTTGTATTCAAAACCTGATTTTAGCGAAGAAGACGGATTGAAAGCTTCTGAGTTAGAGGCAGAGTTTGCAGAGATGGACGGTTGGAATGCGGAAAGTGATGCCGCAACTCTTCTCTCTAGTTTAGGAATTGAAGAGGCTTGGCACGATAAACTGCTACATGAACTTAACGGTAACCAAAAAGTACGTGTATTGATTGCACAAGCTCTTTTTGGTAATCCAGATGTGTTGTTGATGGACGAGCCGACCAACGACTTGGACGTTGAGACCATTCGTTGGCTGGAAGACTTTCTAGCAGATTTTGAAAATACGGTTTTGGTAGTTTCTCACGACCGACATTTCTTGGATAATGTTTGTACCCATGTATGCGATATAGACTACAGTAAGATTAAGATTTTCTCAGGAAACTACACATTCTGGTATGAAAGTTCGCAATTGGCTTTGCGCCAACGTGCGGATCAGAATAAAAAGGCTGAAGAAAAGAAAAAGGAACTTCAAGAGTTTATTGCTCGTTTTTCAGCAAACGTTGCAAAAAGTAGGCAAGCAACGGCTAGAAAGAAGATGTTGGATAAATTGGATGTGGAGGAAATACAGCCGAGTACCCGTAAATATCCTGGTATTATCTTTAAGCAAAATAGAGAAGTGGGAGACCAAATACTCACGGTTGAAGATTTGGAATTCAAAACAACCGATGGTTCTTACCTATTTAAAGACATTAATTTCACCGTAAATAAGGGAGATAAAATTGCATTTGTTTCAAGAAATACCCTCTCATTGAATACACTGTTCAAAATTCTGTGGGATGGCCAAAAATCGTCCAAAGGGCAAATCAATTGGGGAGTAACCGTGACCATGAGTTATTTACCCAATGAAAATGCTGATTATTTCAAAGAGAAAAACAACCTAGTTGATTGGTTGCGCGAGTTCTCAACGGAAAAAGATGAAACCTATATCCGTGGATTTTTAGGTCGTATGCTTTTCAGCGGAGAGGAAACTCAGAAAATGGCGACGGTTCTAAGTGGAGGTGAAAAGGTCCGTTGTATGTTGAGTAAAATGATGTTAGAGGAGCCGAATGTTGCTTTGTTTGATGAGCCTACTAACCACTTAGACTTGGAAAGTATTCAAGCCCTTAATAATGGCATGAAAGATTATGCAGGAGTTGTTTTATTCCACTCCCATGACCAAGAGGTGATGAATAGTATAGCCAACCGAATAATCGAAATCACTCCAAACGGTATGATCGATAAATATATGAACTATGAGGAATACGCAGAATCCTCAGAAATAAAAGAAAGAAGAAATGAATTATACGCATAAAATATCAGGAGCAACAGCTGTAGTAGCTTTGTTCTCCATGTGGTCTTGCGATTCAAATGAAATCGTAGGTAAAAATCCGCAGTCCAGTATGGACTCTTTTAGTTATTCAATTGGAATTAACATCGGTCAAAGAATCAAAGAACAAGGCCTCAAACAGGTGTCGTACGAGAGCTTTGTTAAAGGGGTTCAGGATGGGATGAAATTAGATAGTGGCTATGCTATGACGGATGATCAGATGGGTCAAGTGTACTCTTCCTACATTGCAAAAGTGCAGAAAGACCTGAGTAAAAAATTGCAAGAAGAGACAAAAGAGAAGTTGCAGGCCGTTTCTAAAGAAGAGAACGTGAGCGTGCTACCTAGTAAGGCATACTATCGTTTGCTTAAAGAAGGAAATGGAATGAGCCCACGTTTGTTCGATACCATCGTGTGTAGATTTGCTATTCGCACCATGGACGGGGAAGAGCTAATGAGCAATTTTGATGCAGAAATGCCATTCAGAAATACCTTGTCGGTGATCAATATGCAACCCATGCAAGAAGGGTTTATGAAGTCTAAAGTAGGTGGTGAATTTGAGGTGATCGTACCAAATGAAAAATATCCGACAAACTCTAGAAAGTTCGAAGATAAGTACGGTGTTTCAGTGTACAAGGTGCAATTGCTAGATGTGGTGCCCGGTACTGAACCAGAGAAAAAAGAAGATTAATAACACGATAATGATGATTTAAATGGGAAAAGGGCTCTATTCCCATTTTTTTTCTTTTCCTAAAAGCTTGTAAGTGTCTTCGTAGAATTGTGTGGCTTTTATTTTGCCAGCGTCATTCATGACGTCAATTTTGCCAGGAGGAATTAGATAATATCCTCGTTTTTTAAATGGAGGATAAACCTCGTGTGGTAAGAGTTTATTTACCCAAAAGGGTTTATAGTCGTAATCGGAGAATACAATTTGATTACCCCGTTTCAAAAATTTCAACCGGAATAATATCCCTCCGTCCTTGTAACGATCCCGCTGGTTTGAAACCAAATTCCCCAAGCTGTAAGCAACGGGGATGAAATTCCCATCTTTATTTTGAATCATTTTGATGGGTTGCACCACATGGGGATGCATCCCAACGATGGCATCACAACCTAGATCTGCTAAAAGTTGTGCCCATCCACGTTGAACATGGTTCTCGTGGCGTTGGTATTCCGTTCCCCAATGAACAATGGGGATGATCAGGTCCGCATTCTTTTCTTTAGCTTTTACAATGGCTTGAATAATGTGATGGCTATCCAGCATGTTGACGATGGTGGGATGTTTAACTTTTAATCCATTGGTACCATATGTGAAGTTCAAAAAGGCAATACGGGTTCCTTTTACTGTTTTAATGAGCGGGTAGTGTTTTTCATATTCATGAGTGTCTTGAAATGTTCCGGTGTGATCAATACCTATAGAATCTAATATCCTAACAGTGCGAATGAGCCCTTTTTTACCTCGGTCTTGGCTGTGGTTATTGGCTGTGACGAGAATGTTAAATCCTAACTCTTTCATATTCATTGCATATGCGTCGGGAGAAGAGAATTGAGGATATCCCTTGAATGGAGGTCCGGCAAGTGTAACCTCGAGGTTTGCAACCGAAATATCTGCTTTTCGTATGTATTCCTCGAGGTATTGAAATCCTGGCTTGTAATCGTACGTTTGATTTGAATCAACCAGTGCAGCGCGGATTTGAGGGCCATGTCCCATAAGGTCCCCACCAAAGAGAAGCGAAATGCTTTCTAAAGGTTTGTTTTCATTCGAATCGATGAATGTAACCTGCGATTTTAGTATTTGTGGTAACACCAAAAGGAGAAAGCAAAAGGACTTGGTTTTTGAAAACATAAGGCAATTTACACATATTTCAACTCAGCGTGATTTTCATTTGCTGGTGAACTAGAATGGTCAGATTAAAAATATTGGATTACGATGTGACCCCTACGGATTAGAACTGCGAAAGCAAAGACAAGCATTAGCGTGCATGTTTTTTACCCTTTAGCATTCTAGCACAAGTAAACTTGCGTCAAACGCTAAAGTATAAAAAAAGTCCTCAACACGGTTGAGGACTTTTTTTATGTTGGCGCACTTGTAGGGATTCGAACCCCAAACCTTCTGATCCGTAGTCAGATGCTCTATCCAGTTGAGCTACAAGTGCGGTTCCGTAAGCGAAAGACAAGGGTTGGTTAAAATCAATCGCGAACGGGCATCAAAAATAGGCCTTTTTTCGTGATTTGAAGCTGACATCCTCAAAAAACCTTCAAAAAACATGTTCCACATCTGCCCTTGAGTCAAAATTGGCTAATTTGCACCCAAATGCGAATCATAATTTTATGTGTTCTAACTCTATGGAGTTTGAAGCCCGCAAGTGCTCAGCTATTTGGTAAGAAAAAGGCGGCAAAGATAAAAACAGCAAAATCCAAAAACTCCACGATTGCCCAAAAAACAAAAGGGATGAAATCGATGCCTGGCATCTTCCAGCTATATCGTGATAATAAAACAGGTGATCTCTGGATGAAAATAGACTCGGCCCAGTTAAACAAAGAGTTTATTCACTTTACGTATACGGAAAACGGTGTTATTTCTGCTGGTCATCACCGTGGATCATATAGAGGAAGCCGTATTATCACATTTAAAAAGCGCTTCCAACGGATTGATATCATACAGAAAAATACAAGTTTCTATTTCGACAAGACAAAAGCCATTTCAAAAAGTGCAGAAGCCAACATTTCTAATGCTGTTTTAGCATCTGAAAAAATTGAAGCTACTGGAGATGCAGGATTTTTAATCTCCGCTGATAAGCTTTTTCTGGGTGAATCATTACATCGGGTCAACCAATCTTCAAGGGCTAGTAGAAGAGGATTCGGATTGGGTAGACTTTCAAAAGAGAAATCAAGTTTTAAGAGGATAAAGAATTACCCCAGGAACATGGATTTAGTGGTGAAATACGTGTACGATAACCCTGAACCTAAGGGCGGTGGAGGCGAAGAAGTTACAGATCCTAGATATGTAAATATTTTACTTCAACACTCTATACTTGAAACCCCAGAACCTGGTTTTAAACCTAGGCGCGAAGACTATCGTATCGGATATTTCACTGAAAGGGTTAACGATATGACAGTCACGGGATTTACAAATGATAGAGACTTAATTCACCGATGGAGATTAGAGAAAAAGAATCCAGATTTAGCTAAAAGCGAGCCCGTTGAACCGATTACTTGGTGGATAGAAAACACGACTCCCGTTTCATTAAGACCCATCATAAAACATGCGGCATGGGAGTGGAATAAGGCATTTGAACCTCTGGGATTTGTGAATGCCATTGTTGTGAAAGAGCAATCGGATACGGCTACTTGGGATGCTGGTGATATTCGTTACAATGTTTTAAGATGGACTTCTTCCCCAAATCCGCCGTTTGGAGGATATGGACCGAGCTTTGTTGATCCTAGAACAGGTGAAATTTTGGGTGCGGATATCATGTTGGAATATATATTCCTCACCAACCGCGTGCGTTTATCTGAAGTTTAT
>JAYYCN010000138.1:0-2649 GCA_036161795.1 Bacteroidota bacterium | reverse complement strand
AATGGCTTCAAGATGCCGTTGACCACTCCTGAATTTGCAAATGCAGTTGAGCAAGGTTCTCAGGCTGTTTTGGACCATATTATAGAAACAGCTCGCAACGAGGGTGTTTTGAAGAGTAATAATAAGACAACTAGAGTAACTCTTCCATCTACGATGCATTTACAGGTAGATTATAAGGTATACACAGGCTTTCTCATTGCTGCTCATTGGCAGCAACGATTTAATTGGAACCAAGGGGATTTTCAGTTTGCTTTAAGAAATAGCTTAACAGTGGTACCACGGTTTGAACACAAATGGTTTGAATTTGCATTACCGATTCGGTATCAAGCAAATTTTGATCCTTGGAGTTTTGGAGGATTTCTACGTTTAGGCCCTGTCTTTTTCGGTACCGACAATATGGCAAATATGTTCAGGGCCAGTAAATACTCTGGTATGAACCTTTACATGGGTATCACTACCTTGATAAAATAACGGTTAGTTAAATCTATTAATTTTGGCTCCTAGGGGGTTTAGGCGTTCTTCAATTCTCTCATAACCACGGTCAATTTGTTCAATGTTGCGGATGGTGCTTTTCCCCTTTGCACTCATGGCGGCAATTAATAAAGCAACTCCCGCACGAATATCAGGTGAGGACATAGTGATTCCTCTCAATTGGGTTTTTCTATCTAGTCCAATAACCGTAGCCCTATGGGGGTCACAAAGGATAATTTGTGCTCCCATATCAATGAGGTTATCTACAAAAAACAACCTGCTTTCGAACATCTTCTGATGAATCAATACGGTACCTCTTGCTTGAGTTGCAGTAACTAATGCTATAGAAATCAGGTCAGGGGTAAACCCAGGCCATATTTGGTCTGAGATAGTTAGTATTGAGCCATCAATGAATGAATCAATTGCATAATGTTCGTTGTCATTAATCACAATATCGTCACCCTCAATTTTCATATTGACACCTAATCGTTCGAACGTTCGTGGGATAATTCCTAATTGGTCAATGCGGCAATTTTTTAAACGAATATCGCTATTTGTCAGTGCTGCCATACCAATGAATGAGCCAATTTCAATCATATCGGGTAAACAACGATGGGTACATCCGCCCAATGATGAAACGCCTTCGATGATAAGCTTGTTACTACCAACGCCACTGATCTTAGCTCCCATGGAGTTCAACATTCGACACAATTGTTGTAAATAGGGTTCACAGGCGGCGTTGTATATTTCAGTTTTTCCTTTGGTGAGCACTGCAGCCATTAAGATATTTGCTGTACCAGTAACCGAAGCTTCGTCTAAATGCATGTGACAACCTTTCATGTTTTCACCATATACCTTGTAAAAACTCTCTTCGCTTAGATACTCAAAACGTGCTCCGAGCGATTCAAAACCTTCAAAATGAGTATCAAGGCGTCTTCTACCAATTTTATCGCCACCGGGGCTAGGGATGTATCCCTTGCCAAATCGCGCGAGTAATGGACCTACAATCATGATGGAACCTCTTAAGGCGGCTCCTTGTACTTTGAAATCGGCCGAGTCTAAAAAATCAAGATCAATGTTTCCAGAATTAAAGGAATAGCTCCCGCGTTTAATTCTTTCTACTTTTACACCTAAATTCCTGAGTAGTTCAATTAGTTTAAGTACGTCTCTTATTTCAGGGATATTCTCAATATGCACCGTATCTGCTGTAAGTAGAACCGCACATAGGATTTGAAGAGCTTCGTTTTTAGCCCCTTGCGGAGTCAACTCGCCTTTGAGTTTGACGCCTCCCTCTATTTCAAAATAAGCCATGTTTAATATCGACGATTGCGACGCCCTTTGTTTTTGTTATTGTTCTTACGGCCAAAGTTTCGATTCTTTGGTTTTGGTATGAAATTCTTACTAGCATCCGCGGATACGGTTAGTTCTTCAGCAGATGGGGATAACTTACCTTTGGATAGTATTTTCATATGTTCAGCGATAACCTCGTTGCTTAGGTTCTCGTTGTTCCAAATTTTACAGCTGTTATACATGAAAGACGCAATGAGATCAACAAGATCTTGTCGTAATTCCTCGTCTTCAATAGTTGCAGCTTCTTCAATCATATTTTGGAGATTTCTTCCGTAAAATCTAAAACGTATGACGCTATCAAAATAGCCAATCTGACCAGGTTTTTCGGCTTTTTCCTCCTCGGTAGGTAAGGGAAAGGGTGCGTCAACATCTAAACTAAAACCACTAATTTGATGGACGTAGCCCCACAACACTTTTTCGTAATCGGTTTGTTGTTTTAAGTTCGGGTTTAGTGTGGTCATCACTTCCACCAATCCGCTAACCCACCGAGTTCTCTCGTCTTTGCTAGGTAACGTTTGTATGTAATTTACATAATCTTGGATGATCCTCCCATATTCTGAGATATTCAGTGGCTCTCTCTGGGTATTGTAATCTTCTTGTAAAGTATTCATTCAGACTGAGTACAAATTAAAGGTAGATTATCGAATAACCTAAACTTTTACAGCCTAAAGTTGTTCCACTTTTAAACATGAGAGCACAGATTATTCAACACTATATCACTAGCGTAAAGAAAAACGAAAAATTCCCCAAAGGAGTTTTCAACTTTTGCGAGGAATTGGGGATTTCCGAATCAGACTTTTATAATGAGTTTTCTGACCTAGATGAAGT
>JAYYCN010000137.1:0-4649 GCA_036161795.1 Bacteroidota bacterium | reverse complement strand
CACGAGGAACTAACGCTGCAACAGAGTCAATCACCATAACATCTATTGCGCCTGACCTCACAAGGTTATCGGCAATTTCAAGTGCTTGTTCTCCATCGTCAGGTTGTGAAATAAGCAAATTGGAAGTATCAATGCCGAGTTTTTCAGCATAAAATTTATCAAATGCATGTTCCGCATCAATGAAGGCACATATGCCACCTTTTTTCTGGGCTTCTGCAATGGTGTGAAGCGCGATGGTGGTTTTACCTGAACTTTCGGGGCCGTATATTTCGATAATTCTTCCACGAGGAAATCCCCCAACACCTAAGGCTAAATCTAAGCCAAAGGAACCCGTAGGAACAACATCTATATTAACTTTTGTTTCATCGTTCATTTTCATGACGATTCCTTTGCCGTAGGACTTTTCCAAACGCTCGATGGTTTGTTGCAGCGCCTTTAGTTTCTCTTTCTGTTCACTCATGTTGTAATTATCAAAAATATTAAACGTTTTACTTCTTTATATGGTTTTACCTTCCTGTGTTTTGGAAATATATTTGACAAAATTATGGTAAAAAAATTATCAAATCAAAAAAGGTTAGTAGGAGAGAAGGTGAATTTTGGCGATTTGTGCCATAAATGTCTATCAAAAGGATACGATGACCTTACGGAAAGTGAATTGATTTCCTTGGTTTTAGAGAAGGATGATCACGATAATTCTGATCATAATTCAATCCAAAATTTATTAGTGGACGAAGAGTTTCAATTATCTCAATGGGGCCCCAATGAATTAATGAAGCGCTTCCGATTATCTGCCGAAGACAGTGTGCGGTTTGCAGGTATTTGGGAATTATCTCGAAGAAAATGGAATTTCATTCAGGGTGCACCAATTATTCGAAATAGCAGTGATGCTTTTAGACTTTTTTATTCACAGTTGGTGTTTTTGAACCACGAAAGTTTTCACGTGGCCTTATTAAATCGGGCTAACAAAGTGGTTCATCGCTGGGAGTTGAGTAAGGGCGGAATCCATTCAACGGTAGTAGATGTGAGATTATTGATAAAACAAGCCTTAGAATATAATTCTATTGCCATTATAGTCGCGCATAATCACCCTTCAGGCAATGTTCAACCGAGTCAAGAGGACAGAACCCTTACAGAGAAGCTAAAGCAAGCAAGCAAGTATTTTGATTTCACCTTAATGGACCATATTGTAATTTCAGGTGAGCACTATTTTAGCTTTGCCGATGAGGGATTATTATAAATCGACAGGTTGGTTTTAGCTTCTATACTTTACACAAAAAAAACCGCGATTTGAATTAAATTTGCGCGCAATATGGAAGCACTTAATGCGCGTTATTTCAAGCCCTTCGAGCAGCGTCACAATGGCCTTAGCCAAGAAGAGCGGGATTCTATGTTATCCTCTATTGGGGTTGACAGCTTGGATGAGCTGATTGATAAAACCGTGCCTTTTAATATTCGCATGCAAGAAGGGTTAAGCATAGGTGCAGGAAGTAGTGAAGCTGAGTTTCTCAGATCGTTAAAGGAAAAAGCTTCCAAAAACCATGTATTTAAAAATTACATCGGGATGGGTTATTACAACACCATTACTCCGAATGTAATTCTCAGAAATATCATGGAAAACCCGGGTTGGTATACACAATACACACCGTATCAAGCTGAAATTGCGCAAGGTCGATTAGAAGCTTTGCTTAATTTTCAGACCATGGTAATTGATCTCACAGGAATGGAAATTGCAAATGCCAGTTTACTTGACGAAGGTACAGCAGTAGCAGAGGCCATGGCCATGTTTAAGGGATTGTTGCCAAGAAAGAGTACCGCACATAAATTCTTTGTAGACAAAGAAACCTTCCCTCAAACACTAGATATTCTGTTTACAAGAGCAGAGCCAATTGGGGTTGAAGTAGTGGTGGGAGATTTTCGTGATTTTAAAACAAGCGAAGAATTTTTTGGAGCTTACGTTCAATATCCAAACGACAAAGGCGAAATAAGTGATTACCGCGATTTTGTGAAGGATTGCCAAGGTATGGGAATAAAGACCTGCTTCGGGGCAGATTTGATGTCGTTAACATTACTAACACCTCCAGGTGAAATGGGCGCAGATTGTGTAGTGGGTAACTCTCAACGTTTCGGAGTTCCTCTGGGTTTCGGTGGTCCGCATGCGGCATTTTTCGCCACCAAAGACGAATACAAACGTCAAGTACCAGGCAGAATTATTGGTGTTTCAATTGATAGGAGAGAACAACGTGCCTTGCGCATGGCGCTTCAAACAAGAGAGCAACACATAAAGCGCCAAAATGCAACCAGTAATATTTGTACGGCTCAGGTTCTACTGAGTATCATGGCGAGTATGTTTGCTGTGTATCATGGTCCTGATGGATTGAGACAAATTGCGGGTAGAATTCATGGTCAAACCCGTTCGCTGCGAAAAGCGTTGTTAGACCTTGGTTATGAAGTCGTTTCTGAAAACTATTTCGACACCTTGCACATTGCGAGCAATAAGGCAAGTACTATCAAACAATTGGCTGAAGGAGAGCATATCAATTTCCGTTATTTTGAGGATGGTAGCATCGGAATTTCCTTAGATGAAACGGTAACTCAAGTCGAGTTAAATAATATTGTATGGGTATTTGCAGAAGCTGCATCCAAAAACACGCAGCTTGTTTTGGATGAATCGTATACTTTAGATTGGCCAATTTGGGCAATTAGAGAAAGCAATTACATGACTCACCCTGTATTTCAATCATACCATATTGAGCATGAAATGCTACGTTACATTAAGAGATTGGAAGCGAAGGATTTGAGTTTGTGTCATAGCATGATTCCGCTAGGATCATGTACCATGAAGCTGAATGCTACCACAGAGATGATTCCTGTAACCTGGCCAGAGTTTAACGCATTACATCCATTTACGCCTGTCGAACAGGCCAAAGGGTACTTAGATATCATTGAAGAATTAGACAGGGATTTAAGTGAAATTACCGGTTTTGCGAAGATGAGTATGCAGCCCAATTCTGGTGCTCAAGGCGAGTACACTGGTTTACTGGTTATTCGTGAATATTTTAAAGATAAAGGAGAATCCTACAGAAATATAGCCTTAATTCCGAGCAGTGCGCACGGTACTAACCCCGCAAGTGCCGTAATGGCCGGAATGAAGGTGGTTGTAACCAAGTGTGATGAGTCTGGAAATATTGATGTAGAAGATCTTCGTGCTAAAGCCGAAGAACATAAAGATAACTTGGCAGTTTTAATGGTCACCTATCCAAGTACGCATGGTGTATTTGAAAGTGCCATCAAGGAAATTACACAGATCATTCATGACTGTGGTGGCCAAGTATACATGGATGGAGCCAACATGAATGCGCAAGTAGGTTTAACCAGTCCTGGACTAATCGGTGCAGATGTATGCCATCTAAATTTACATAAAACGTTTTGTATTCCTCATGGTGGTGGAGGTCCTGGAATGGGTCCCATCGGCGTAGCATCTCACTTGGTTCCGTTCTTACCAAGTCACGTGGTAACGGCTACAAGCGGAGATAAAGGAATGAAAGCAGTAAGCGCCGCACCTTGGGGTTCAGCGAGTATTCTGTTGATTTCTTATGCTTATATCAAGATGATGGGTGGAGAAGGCCTAACTCAAGCCACCAAGATAGCGATTTTGAATGCTAACTACATGAAATCTCGCCTTGAAAAGGAATATCCTGTTCTATACACTGGAGAAAATGGCTTTGCCGCTCACGAGATGATTTTAGATACGCGTATGTTCAAACAAACAGCGCATGTCGAGGCTGAAGATATTGCCAAGCGTCTAATCGATTATGGTTTCCATGCACCAACCCTGAGTTTCCCTGTTGCTGGAACCCTTATGATAGAGCCTACAGAAAGCGAGAGTAAAGAAGAATTAGATCGCTATTGCGATGCATTACTTCAAATCAGAGAGGAAATCAGAGCGGTGGAGGAAGGACAAGTTGATAAAGAAGATAACGTGTTAAAAATGGCCCCTCATACCATTGAGGAGATCACGGGCGATTGGAATCACCCCTATTCTCGTGAGGAAGCCGTTTACCCATTAGAGTACCTTCGTCAGGCTAAATTCTGGCCTATGGTTTCTAGGGTAAATAATACTTACGGAGACAGAAACTTAGTTTGTGCGTGTTTGCCGACGGAGGCTTACGCCGAAGGTTAATCAAATCGATAATCAATCCATTCTATAGCGGCGCCGTTCATCGGTGCCGCTTATTTTTATATGGATATAGTCTCTGTTTACTAGTACTTCTTTTCCTAACTCAGGCCATTCAATAAACCAGATTCCAGTGTCCAAACCTTCTTCAATTCCGGCTTCGTATAGTTCCTCAGTTGACTCGATTCGGTACCAATCGCTATGAAAAATCTCACCTAATTTACTCTGGTAAGAATGCACCAAACCAAAGGTTGGGCTGCTGATATTTTCGGTTACACCTAAGGATCTACAAATGGCTTTTATCAAGGTGGTTTTACCCGCACCTACATCCCCGGATAATAGAACAAGGGTATTGGAAGTGATTTTGTCAACAAGGACATTCACGAGTAAATCTAATTCGTTTTCTCTCGCTTCGAGTTCCATTTACAATCTTTTTGGGGATAGGGTAATCAATGGACAGATCATTTCTTCCATG
>JAYYCN010000136.1:0-8273 GCA_036161795.1 Bacteroidota bacterium | reverse complement strand
TTTCCACCGGATAGAATATACTCCGCAGCGAGTAACCATTCTTCAATGGTACTGCTCATTCCTCTTTTTAATATAACGGGTTTATTTATTTTTCCAAGAGCTCGAAGCAAAGGATAGTTTTGCATGTTTCGAGTACCCACTTGAAGGATGTCTACATTCTCAACAAATTCATCGAGTTGACTGGCGCTCATTATTTCAGAAACCACTGCCAACCCATGATCGTCAGCGGCTCTTCTCATGAGTTCCAGACCCTCTTTTTTTAGACCTTGGAAGGAGTATGGGCTTGTGCGGGGTTTGTATGCACCACCACGCATGAAGCGAACGCCTTTTTTACTTAGAAATTCACTGATGGTGTAAATCTGCTCTTCATTTTCTACTGCACAAGGACCTGCAATCATCAGTAGGTCTTTTCCTATTTCTACGCCGTTTATTTCAAAAGTGGTTTTTTGTGATTTCCACTCGCGGCTTACTAATTGGTAGGGCTTACGTGCAATCATTTTAAATAAAACGAAACAGGTTTAATTTGGTTTGGAATAGGTGATGTGGATTTTAGTCTTGGAATGGTCTATTACACATCTAGCACCTATGACGGGTTGGTCGGTCGGCACTGCCAAAAACAAGCCATCATTGGTGTCTATTCCATTAAAATATTGTGAGTTCAGTATGTTTTGAACGTGTCGTGTTATATCAAAAGTATAGGTGCCACCGGTTTCATCATAGTTTCCGCCATAATTGGTAGAAGTGACAGCATCTTCGATAAGGAAATTTCGGTTGGACGATTTACTAAATGGTTTAAACAGGGATAAGCGCGGTGGTGCAAAAAAGAATTCATCGTAATTCTTTACGCTAAAGGAAATTTCTGCTTTATGAATGGCTACATTTCCCTTAGAAATTAGGTTGTACAAATAAGGAATCTCTATTTTGGTTTTAACCCCGCTTAATGCTTGAGCATATGTTTCAGTATAATGTTTATCTGGCTCGTTGAACTGCTCTTGAATGTCACTTGGGTATGGCCCCGTTTCTCCTTTATTCACTGTTTGGTTTTTTCCAGAGAAGCCAAAGACAAACGTGTTACTATCTCCGAAGTAAAGGAGAATTTTAGCTCTATAATCGAGAGAAATGGTATTGTGAATATCAAACACTCCGATTGCACCTTGTGAGGGAGCGACATTATTTCCCTCGGGTATAATAGCAATCCCTTTGAAATGCTCATCCAAGCCATTATTGGTTTCATAGGCTTCTTTGGGCAAGCTCATGAGTTTGTCGGCAAAGTCTTTTGAAAGCTTGATCTTTAAACCATCATATGGATTCAAGGTGTCTTTTTTGTAGAGGATAGAATCGATGTAGACATTGATGAGTTTTCCCACGTATTCAGTAGTAATCGTTTCATCTATGGAAAAGCTATCTGTTTGATAATAGGTTTCTCCTAATTCAATATTTTGCTGAAGAGGGTATACGTTTAATTTTAGGGGATATAGGATATTACCATAATTATTCAATCCCTCAACAGAAGGAATAAAAAGTATAGCGGAGTCTGCCTCTTGGGTGTTAGGAAAGTCAGCATACGGTTCTATTAAATCTAGATCCGCATATATACTTGCTTTGGTTCTTCCTAAGATGGGGTCGTTTAATTCACCCAACATGAAATAACTCACCCCGTTTCCCGGAAGAGAATCTTCATCAATGGTTTTAGCTTGAAAAGTTAGGGTATCGGTAACAAATAATTCTATTTCTGACTCGCCCTGACCTGGCAAGGTAATGTTATCTTGTCTTCTTTCACAAGATACAACGGCTAAGCCGGTGATTAAGAATAGGGGAAGGCGATGAAATAGCTTCACGCTACGAAGGTAAGCGAACTGCGCTATCAGGACATTAACTTTTCGTAGAAGGATACGTATTCTTCTTCGGTATTTTCATCGTTGTGACGCATCACCAGTTTCCCTTCTAGGTGGTTTTCTACCACCTTATGAGCTTCATCGCAAGCGGTTACAATGGCGTCTGAATGTTTTACCGCTCCAATATGAATTTTATTGATGTTGGAATCCTTGTAGCATTCTAAACAAGCATCATCGATGCTATTTAGGCTAGCTTTTCTAGAAAAGTCGTCTCCTAAATTATCATCACACTCTTCATGATATACACTGTAAACGATTTTAGCATCTTTAAATACGGGCTCGTCTTTGTACATCGTTTTTAGGTACAATGGGATAAGTGAGGTCATCCAACCTTGACAGTGAATGATATCGGGCGCCCAACCAAGTTTCTTGACCGTTTCCATCACTCCTTTGCAGAAAAAGATGGTTCTCTCATCATTATCTTCAAAAAACTTACCGTCTTTATCGTTGTAAACGGCTTTACGGTGAAAGAAGTCTTCATTATCCAAGAAGTAAACTTGCATCTTAGTATTAGGAACAGATGCAACTTTGATGATGAGAGGGTTGTCGTTATCGTCAATCGAAATGTTAATTCCAGAAAGTCGAACTACTTCATGTAGGCGATTCCGACGTTCATTTATCACACCGAAGCGTGGAACGAGTATTCGGATTTCATTTTCTTGCTCTTGCAATGCTTGGGGTAGCATTCTTGCAATGGTTGCAACGGGTGAAGTCTCGAGAAAGGGAGACATTTCAGAACTTACAAACAGAACTCTTTTTTTTCTAACTTCCATAGGCTGGTTGATACTCCTCAAAAAAGCAGTATACAAAAGTAACGAAAAATTCGCTGAATATCAAAGCTTTTCGACGTCTTATGCCTTTATTTGCAAGCCTTTCCGAAGATGAAGTTGTTCTACTCAACCCGTAAGTTAGTGTCTTGGAGACAATCAAAATCAGGCTCGGTTGGATTTGTTCCGACGATGGGCGCGCTTCATGATGGTCATCTGGCGTTGATGCGAGAATCATTGCAAAATAATGAATTCACCATTGTGAGCATTTTTGTAAACCCCAAGCAGTTTAATAAGCAGGAAGACTTTGATAATTATCCGAATACTCTTAAGTCCGATTTGAAAAAACTCCAAGAAATAGGCATTTCCGCGGTTTTTGTTCCCACCAAGGAAGAAGTTTACCCAGCGGAGGACACCTACAAAACAGCAAAGCCAGGGGCATTTGCTATTGGTTTTGAAGGCGATTTTCGCCCTGGGCATTTTGAGGGGGTGGTAAATGTAGTAGATAGATTGTTTTATTGGACGAAGCCCAACGAAGTTTATTTCGGACAGAAAGATTTGCAACAGTGTTTGGTGATATCAGACCTGATTAAACAAAAGTATAAGGATATTCGATTTAACTGGATTCCTACTGAACGAGAATCCGATGGATTAGCCATGAGTAGCCGTAACAAGAGACTAACCGAGGATGGCAAGCGTAAAGGTCAGCAGATTTATGCTAATTTGTTTAAATGTGCAGAACAAGAAGGTGTTAAAGCAGCTTTAGATAATTGTAGACTTTCTATAGATAGTTCGGGTATAGACGTGGAATATCTTGATATCATTTACTGGAATGATATGCCTGTTGAGCCAAAGACGGGTAAAGCTATTGTGTTTGCTGGCTATTTGGAGGGTGTACGATTGATAGACAACATTATACTGTGAAGATTTAGTTTCTTTGCTTACTGTCGATTTGAATGCTTACAGGTCCGTCCAACTGAGTTTCGATTTGCATATCCTCACCAAAACACCCTGTTTTTACTTTGTTGGGTAGCCGATTGGCTACCTTTTGGGTAAATAGTTCAAAGAGTTCTCTCGCGTTTTCAGGTCTTGCGGCATCGATGAATGATGGCCGATTTCCTTTTTTGGTTGAAGCGAACAATGTGAATTGACTAACCAATAAAATCTCATAACCTACATCAGAAACACAAAGATTCATCTTGTCATTTTCATCTGAGAAAAGCCGCATATTAGTGAGTTTGTTTGTGAGCCAGTCAAGGTCCTCTTCATGGTCTTCGTGGGTAATTCCCACCAATACCAAAAGCCCCTCATCTATTTCGCTAAATACACGATCATGCACTTTTAAAGTGGCTCGTTTTACTCTTTGAATGACAAGACGCATAGTGTAAAATAAACGAAAAAAGCGGGTATTGCTATCATCTATTTTATCGGCTTAATCCAGTTGATTTCCAACGCGTTTCTTCTGAGTTCATCAATGAACGGTTGGTATTCTTTTTTGAGGAAATCTTCCAAACTTGTAGCTATTGCCTCACTGGATTTATTCGCATTTTCAATGGCATAAGATACATTTTTACCTGGGTTTTCGGATGACCTAAGTAAAGACCAGGCGTTTTGCAGCTCATCATTAAGCCTGACCGTTGCTTCTTCATAGTAGCGATATCCTTTTGGCAATATGAAGCGCAATTTGAAACTATCGATGGTCTGAATCATGGGTTTGCTTCGGTTAATGATTTCCTCTTTAATTGCATCGGTAGCGTAGTTTAATCCAGTAAGTGCTTTGAGATTGAGTTCACAGGTTTTTAAGGTTTCAAAATTTTTGTAGGCCTGCTGGATAATTTGGGATAAGTCATTAAAAGCTTCACGTTTTTTCAAATGGCTTTTCTGATTCCACTTCCTTAAAGGACTAGGCAATACTTCACACCAAGTGCTATCAAGAAACGTTAAGGTGTCACCTTCATTGCGAAGAGTGATTTTATATTTCCCTGGTGCTACAGATAGACCACTAGGTAGGGTGGAGTCAATTTTTGTGTTATGCATTGGAAAACGCACACCATCCATACGCATGTTCCAATAAACCCGATGTAATCGGCTGCTATCAACAGAGAAATGTTGTTTACGGATTCTTGCACCTTGGGTATCATAAACCTCCAACACGCATTTTTTCTTATTCTTTTCTGAGGATAACCAAAAGTTAATGGCAACTTGACTGTTTTTATTTGGCGCCGTAAAAATGCCTGCGGTATTGTAGTGGCCTCCTTTATTTCCAATATAATCAACCAATAAACCAGCTTTGGTATGGTCAATATGAAGGGTTTTAGTCGGTTTTTTATTTTGAGCGATAGATTCCAAAAGACCTAAGTCATCGATAACCCAAACACCTCTACCAAACGTACCGACGATGAGGTCATTCTCTCTCAATTGTATTTTAAGATCTGAAACCGGTACTGCAGGAAAACCTTCTTCCCATCGACGCCATGTCTTCCCTTTGTTTAAGCTAATCCAAAGGCCTCTATCAGTGCCTAAAAAGATTAAATTTGGAGTATTCGGGTGGGGCAATACACAACGTACGTATCCCATCTCCTTTTCAATCTTCTCCTCTTTTTCAAGGTCATTCCAGGTTTTGGTAGTTTGTATTTGTCCATTGGTTTCAACTCGGTTATGGTTAACGATTCGCTTCCAGCTTTTTCCATGATTTCCACTGTAAAACACGTACGATTCCCAATCGTTTTGACGGTAATTATTCGCCACAACCCAAATTTCATTTCCATCCGGTGAAACATGGATATATGGAATCCAAGCATTTTTGGGTAGTTCTATGATTTTTGTGGCTTCATTCAACCAAGATTTTCCGCCATCTAAGGTGTGTTGTATATTCCCATCATCGGTTCCAACCCAAATTTCTTTCTTTATTTCTTTCGGAACAGCAATGGTTAGAATACTACAATAGTTTTCGGCGCCCGTAGCATCTACGGTTAGACCTCCACTTTCAGCTTGTTTTAATTTAGAGCTATTGTTTGTGGTCAAGTCTGGGCTTAATATGCGCCATGTTTTACCCTTATCCGAACTATGATGTAAGTATTGACTTCCAAAATAAATGCCGCTAGGATTGTGAGGGTCTACCAACATGCCTGCATTCCAATTGAAACGCAAGTGTTTACCGCTCGGGTGTTGAGGTCGTATGGGTTGTGAAACATGCGTAGCGGTATTGATATGATATAAATTTCCACCTTGCCACATGGCATATACTTCCTCGCTCTTAGCTGGAAGCGGAGCAACATCAAAGCCATCACCAAAAAGGATTTCTTGCCATTCATGATTTTTAATGGGTCCTCGCTTGAAATGATACCCAGGACCTATCCAACTTCCGTTGTCTTGTAAACCACCATACACGTTGTAGGGTATTTCATTGTCGACATCTATGTGATAAAATTGTCCGATGGGAATATTTTCAGCAAAGCGCCATGTTTTACCTCCATCGTAAGAAATATTTAGACCTCCGTCGTTACCGTTAATGATGTAATCTGGATCATCGGGATGAATTAAAAAAGCATGGTGATCAGGATGAATGCTACCCCAATCGGCTAGTATTTTCCAGTGCTCTCCAGCATCTTTAGAATAGCTAACTTGAGACCAAATACTAAATACACGGTCCTCAATCAAAGGATGCGCATAGATGTCGTGATAGTAGAATGGGCGGTTGCCAGCATTGGCCTCGGAACTTATTTTTTTCCAATTTTTACCGCCGTCTTCACTGCGATAAAACCCGCTGCTTTTAGATTCAATGATGGCGTATACACGATTGGGATTTATTTCTGGAATGGCCAACCCGATGCGGCCTAATTCACCTGTAGGTAATCCATTTTTCTCGGTTAGTTTATCCCAATGATTTCCTCCATCATGTGTTACGTATAAACCACTCCCTGGTCCTCCACTGCGGAATGTCCATGGTTTTCTTTCGTGATCGTAAAGTGCTGCAAACAGTTTGTTGTGGTTCATCGGATCTATAATTAAATCAGCGCAACCGCTATTCTGATTAGTGTATAGTATGCGTTCCCATGATTTCCCTCCGTCGTTACTTCTGTAAACACCTCTGTCTTGGCTTTTTCCCCAAATACTACCGAATGCACCAACAAATATTTGGTTGCTATTTTGTGGGTTAATTACAATCCGGTGGATGTTCCTCGTTGACTGAAGACCCAAGCATTTCCAAGTTTTTCCGCCATCTAGACTTTTATAAATTCCTTTACCGCTATTATGGCTGTTTCTAGGGTTCCCTTCTCCTGTTCCGGCCCAGATAATATCGGGGTTATTCGGATCAACCGCTAATGCACCAATACTCTGAACGTTTTGCTCATCGAATATGGGTTTCCAAGACGACCCACCGTTTACGGACTTCCATACACCACCACTCGCAGCACCTACATATATGGTATTTCGGTTTATTCTTCCTTTTGGACTCTTATGAGGAACAGCAATGCTGGTTATTCTACCACTCATGGCTCCGGGTCCAAGGTTTCTTTTAGGGGTTTTGGTTAAAACATCTTTAAGCGGTTTTTTATACTTGTTTTGAGCATTTATGCTTTGAGAGCATAACCCCAGGATAATCATGAGAAATGTGTATCGGCGGAAATTCATGTTTTTCAAATTTAGGAATCCTTTCTATTGAGAGTAAATCATCATGAAATAAAAAGCTAGCGAAATAATTATGGAAGAGATGAGGTTCAGGAGAATCCCATTTTTAACCATATTTTTAACCGAAATTCGTCCAATTCCAAATACCAATGCATTGGGGGCGGTTGCTACAGGAAGCATGAACGCACAAGAGGCGCTCAATGTGGCCGCTCCAAGTAAAAACAGCGCGGGAATATGGCAAATTTTGGATATGGGAAGTAAGATGGGTAACAAAACAGCGGTAGTGGCTAGGTTAGATGTGATTTCAGTGGTAAAGTTGATCAAAAGAACGGTTGACATGATGACAAAGAGCGGATTCCAATTTTGCGCGTATACTTGAAGGATTGAACCCAACCATGAAGCCACTCCTTTTTGGTCAAAAGCTGAAGCGAGACTTAACCCTCCTCCAAATAAGATTAGGGTTCCCCATGGTAGTTTTTGAGTATCAGCCCAAGATAAAATGGGTGCTGCTTTGTTTTTCTCTGAAGGAATAATCAATAATGATAATCCCCCAATAAGCGCAATATGCGTATCATTGAGTTGGGGTAAGAAGACATTTAATAAGGGTGCGCGAAGGATCCAAGAAAAAGCCGTTATTATAAAAATCAGGAGCATTGTTTTTTCAGACCTCGTGATAGTGGAGTTTTGTTTTAGATCCTTGACTTTTAATGGGGCGCCATTCGTTAAAAACGGTCTTTTTAAAATCCACCAAGTAATAAATAATAAAAATATAGCCACGGGTAAGGCCATACTTGTCCATTCTAGAAAGGAAATCGGTTTATTGACCTGTTGTTCCAATACACCAGAGAAAACCAAATTTGGAGGTGTACCAATCAAGGTAGCCATACCACCAATTGAGGCGTAATATGCAACACCTAACAATAAGGCAGGTCCAATTTGTGAATTATCTTTTTCAATTGTTCGGATAACGGCCAGTGCC